>PLZX01000029.1 GCA_003152325.1 Bryobacterales bacterium
AGGCCTTCAACCAGGTGGTGGCGCACGCGGGCTCCCGCACGGAAGGCGGACTCTATTGGAAGGCCTATACGCTGAACAAGCTGGGCCGCAGTGCCGACGCCCTGGCGGCCATCGACCAGTTGCGGAAGGGTTATCCTACCAGCCGCTGGCTGGACGACGCCAAGGCCCTCGAAGTGGAAGTGAAGCAGTCCTCGGGCAAGGCCGTCTCGCCCGAAGGCGAAACCGACGAGGACATCAAGATCCTGGCTCTCAACGGACTGATGCAGTCGGATCCGGAACGGGCTCTCCCGCAGGTCGAGAACCTTCTCAAGACTTCACACTCGCCCAAGCTCAAGCGCCAGGCCATTATCGTTCTGGGCCTCAACAGCTCTCCGCGCGCCCGCCAGGACCTGGAACAGATCGCGCGCGGCGGCAACCCCGACCTCCAGCTCGATGCGATTCGTTACCTCGCGCGGGGAAAGGATTCCAACGCCGGCCAGCTCTTCTCGGAAATCTACGCCGCTTCGAACGATGTCAACGTGAAGCGCGCCATCCTCAGCAGCTATTCCGCCACCAAAGACAAAGACCGTCTGGTGCAGATCGCCAGGACGGAAAAGAATCCCGACCTTCGCAACTATGCCATCGGCGCTTTGGGCGAGATCGATGGACAGCCCGAGATCTGGCAGATCTATCAATCCGAAGCCACTCCCGAAGGCAAGGAGGCCTTGATCGGCTACATGCAGCAGAACGGCAACATGGACAAGCTGGTGGAAGTGGCCCGCACCGATAAGGATCCCAAAGTTCGCATGGCCGCCGTGCGCGCCATCGCTTCGCAAAGAGCCGGCAACCCCNNCTGGCCAACGCCCGCAACGGCAAAGCGCTGGTGGACCTGGCGCGCGCCGAGAAGGACAACAGGATGAAGCTGCACATCGTCAACCAGCTCTCCAATATGGCCAAGTACTCCAAGGAAGCGCAGGACTACTTGCAGGAGATTCTCAGCAAATGAAACCGGCGCTCTGCTTGGTGGCGGNNCGTCCCGGCGGTGCGCAACTCCCTCCTGAGCTGCGAATACGTGCGCGACGGCTACTCGTCGCCGGGCGTGATTCACCTGGAACCGCCCGACCACGCCGTCATCCTGTTCCGCGTGGAAGCGAACGCCGTAGGAAAGATTCGCAGCCTCTCGCCCGATTGCGAAATCGACGCCGGCGGCCTTCCGGTGCATTGGCTCACGGATGTGGCGCCGTCTCAAAGCGTGGCGCTGCTGGCGAGCTACTTGCCGCAAAAGGAACTGGATGGCAATGGCGCCGTGACGGCCATCGCCGCGCACGCCGACGCCTCGGCCGACGCCGCGCTCGATCGCCTGCTGGCTGCGACGCAGCCCGAATGGTTGCGCCGCTCGGCCGCGTCGCTCATGGCTTCGCAGCGTGGCCGCCACGGCGTCGAAGCCGTAAAGAACCTGATCTCGAACGATTCGAGCGACAATGTTCGCCAAAGCGCCATCAACGGCCTCGCCCGCAACAAAGAGCCCGAAGCGCTCGATCTGCTGATTGCCACCGCGCGCTCGGACCGCAACCCGCACATCCGCGCGCAAGCCATCTCGGCCCTTAACCGCAAGCCAGGACAGCCCGTGCTGGACGCCATTCAATCCGCCATCTCGAACGACACGGACGTGACGGTGCGCCGCCGCGCGGTGGACGCGCTCGGTTCCCTTCCCGATGGCGCCGGCATCCCGATGCTGATCCAGATTGTGAAGACCTCGAAGGACGCCGAAGTGCGCAAGCAAGCCATGAACAGGCTGGAAGCTTCGCACGACGCAAGAGCGCAGGCGTTCTTTGAAGAAGTGCTGAAGTAAGATTCCCGCCGCCAATCACTTCGCCGCGCGGAACGGGCTCTTCCCGCTCGCGGCGTCGAAGGCCAGAAGAAACGGCCGGATCGACTCCACCGCCACGATCCCATCCACCACCCCGGGATCGTGTTCGGCGATCGCCCGCACCTCCGCCTCGTCTCTCGCGTTGTACAGGATCAGTCCGCCTGAATCGTCCAGAAACGGTCCAGCCAACTGCAGCGCGCCCTTCGTCATCTGCTCCTGCAAGTACCGCCCGTGATTCCCCAGGGCCTGCTCCCCGGCCGGCTTGCCCGCCACCCACTTCGGCCCGCGCTTCAGCAGCACCACGTACTGCTTCGAAGGAGGCTGGCTCTGCGCCAACAACCACCCCGCCACCGCCAAGGCAGCAACAATCGCTCCGGCACGCACAATTCGGGAAAACAACATCCCCTCACTTTAACTGTTTCGGGGACAGTTCTCAGCGATGTCGCCTGAGGCGACACCCGCTGGCATGAAAATGGCTACCCTGGTGGTGCCGGACCAATCAATCTTGAGGCAGCTTTGCCGTCCGGATTCTCATTGCATCAGTAGGTTCAACCCGGAGTCGAAGGCGAGGGGAGGTCCCGAACTTGGCGTCCAAGAGTGTCTTGAGGTTATGGCTGAGGGTGGTAAGAGTGGGTTCAAACCGCTGTCGTTTCAGGTTCTCGTATTGCCGGTAAAACTCTCGCGTGAACGTCTCGGAAAGAGGCTCGTCAGCCATCTCTGCTTTACCCTTTCGTGGACCGCAGTGTAGCACAGCACGGCGGAGTGCGCCATGCTGACATGCTGATCTTTCGCTATCGTAGAACGATGAGCAATTCGCCCGGCTACATGGGTGTTGCTGAACGGCGGGCCGGTGAAATGAAGCCCGCGATTCTCCGGCTAAACGCAGACACCTCCCGTCCACCCTGGTTCACGAACGTTCTCGTAGGCTTTGCCGTTGAGCTGCGCCGGTCCTTCCACGAACTGCACACGGGAGTGTCCGACCATATCCTCGGCCGCGCCGCCTTGGCGTGCCGGAACCTGCTTGAGATCCGCTACTGGACGATGTACGCGGCCAAGTCGGAAGACAACATCTGGCGGCTCCGGAAAGAAGCGCTCATCGACATGCGGGACATGCTCGACAAGTTCACCACTGCTTGCCAAGCAAACCCGGAGCTGGCTCCGGCGCTTCCGTCTATTCAGCAAGGCAGAGCCTGGTTTGAAGAGCAGTGCCGGCAGACAGGAGAATGCGCCGACGGTCCGTACATCCGCGTATCAAACCTTGCGCAGGAGCTTGGCCTGGCCGACGAACACCGGACGATGAGCTCATTCCTCTCGAAGCTCATCCACCCCACCGGATTCTCAATTTGTCTGCCGGGTGCAGAGGATTTTACCTATCAGCAGCTCTATTCAGTCGGCTGCTGGTATTTCAATGACTGCTTTGAGCGGGTAAACGAACTTCTTAGGAGACTAAACCTGCCGGTCTTCGAATAACAATGA
Organism: Bryobacterales bacterium; assembly: GCA_003152325.1. GTDB lineage: Bacteria > Acidobacteriota > Terriglobia > Bryobacterales > Bryobacteraceae > PALSA-129. The sequence continues at coordinate 3,326 of PLZX01000029.1, forward strand.
CCTGCCCCGGGTTTCTCTACCAAATGTAATCTGGAAAGCCTCCGGCGCCTCCCTGCACCATTAGTACCGATAAACGCTAGGACTCTATCTGGAGTGACCCGGCGCGCGAGTGCCCGGGGAAGGGCGGGATCCAGAGCGCCGGGTCACTTCGGATAGAGACGTTTGAAGGAAGCCGCCCGCGTTTGCGGCGGACGCGGCAGGTAGGCTATGGGTATTGAATCAGCTCGAATGCCTCGATCATGGCTGCCCCGGCGACGGAGAGGGTCCGGCTTTGAGTCGGCCATGGCGTTGACAGCGGCAGAACAAGGGGGACAGCCTGAACTGCGTGATTTTTTCTGAGAGCATTCGTGCCGCCAGCCTACTCCCCTAGCATCATGCCACGTCGCAGCCGTTGTGTCCTGCCGGGAATCCCCTGTCATATTGCCCAAAGGGGCGTCGACCGCTGCGAAGCCTTCTCTGGCGAAAAGGGGACGCATTTTCCCGCGATGCCCTCCTCCTGAAATTCTCGGAAAATGCGTCCCCTTTTCCCCCACCGTTGTCGACGCCTCCGCCGCCGGGCCCGTCTGCGCGCGGAAGAGCGAGCCGCGCCGCGTCGCCGTAGCGTTTAGGTGCATCGGTACCCTTGGCCGCGCGTGTGATCGACGGACACTTTGGGGAAACGGACAAGCGGCAGTTCCAAAAGGGGCTGACGGACTTGATTGGATATTAGATAAACTATATGCGGAATTCCCGATGACATCACGCTCAGGCCTTCTGGCGCCGCTCATCTTACCGGTTGGGTGTACAATGACCCGGTACGGAAAGCCAAAACGGCAATTCCAGTTCAATCGATATGGCACTACGAGCCACGCGGCGCGCGCGCATTGTCCTGGCGGCGGCACTGTTTCCGGGTGCGTTCGCCGCGAGTACCGAAATTCTCGATCCGGGCAAATTCGTCTCGGAAGTTTATAACCATTACGCCGCGGATGAGCACCGATCCACCGCCTACGTACCGCCGGCCGACATTTATACGCCCCGCCTGAAGGCTCTGTTCGCAGAGGATAAGCGCCGGGCCGACGGCGAAGTCGGCTGCATTGAGTTTGATTTTTGGACAAACGCTCAGGATTCGGCACTTCACAACGTCCGTGTCACCAGTCAAGACGTCACCAATCATCCTGACCAAAAGGTCGTGATCGCTACCTTCGTCAACCTCCGCGAGCCCCAAGAAATCCATTTCGATTTCCAAAAGGTCGGGGGGAAATGGCTGCTAGACGACGTCCATTCGCTCAAGAATCAGCCTTGGACGCTATCCAAGCTTTTGAAGTGTTGGTAGTAGGACGCGCTGGCTCGGCTTGAGTGACGTTTCAGGTCATACGGCGAACTAACCGAGGCAAAAAGGGGACGCATTTTCCCGCGATTCCCTACTCCTGAAATTCTCGGAAAATGCGTCCCCTTTTCCCCTACCAGACCTCCTCCAACCATATCAAACCACTTTCCAGGTGCCGGACAACCTCGGCGTCGGCCCTCCACGGAGATGATGGTTTGGGGTTGGCGGTGGTCGTACTCTCCCTTGCCTACACAGTGCAACGAGGTTGGCAGATTCCGATTGTGATATCCTTTTGGGGACGAGGATTTCATCCGCGGCGTAACGAAGAAGCCGGTATTTGCAGGAGCGGTTACGGTTTTGTTTGCGCTCGACCCATTCATGGCTTCTTTGGCGAGCAAAATGCCTCTGAAGCACCCCATCCTCCATCGTCGAGAACACACAAAGCTACGGAGTCCCAATTAAATGGCAAGCATCAAACAAGACCTGACTAATCGCAGTGAGAGCGTGGAGCGCGTCTATGGCTTCAACGTCGAGAACCGGTTTCTGGTGAATCGCCGCTACCAGCGAAAACTAGTCTGGTCGATAGACGAAAAGCGCGCGTTTGTCGACTCACTACGACAGGGCTTCCCGGTTCCTCTGATCCTGCTTGCGGATGTCTTGCAGGACGGGGAGAGTCGATTTGAAATCATCGACGGGATGCAACGACTAAACGCGATTGCGTCATTCGTAGAAGGGGAATTCGATCTGGATGGCCAGTATTTTGATCTACAGGCCATGGCGCAAACAAAGCTCTTGCTTGATCAGGGAAGACTCAGTCAACACGTGCCGACCCTAGCGCGAGAGGTTTGCGTGAAGATCGTGGGATACAGCTTACCCCTCACTGTCTACCCTGTGGCAGAACATTCGCAGATCGATGAGATCTTCCGGCGAATCAACGCCTACGGAAAACACCTCTCACGGCAGGAACTCCGGGTCGCTGGCGTCACAACCTCATTCTCGCGGCTTGTGAGGAATTTGGCCGCACGAGTTCGAGGAGACGTTTCTGCGAGCGACAAGCTCTATCTGGGAGCGATGAAGCAGATCAGCATTACAAGCAAGGAATTGCCGTATGGAATTAATGTCGACACGATTTTTTGGGTCCAGAATAATATTCTCACTAGAGAGTACATTCGCCAGTCGCGGGATGAAGAGTTAATCGCTGACATGCTCGGTTACGTGCTGTTGACCCCGAAGCTATCGTCAAGCGCAGAGATCATCGACGAGTTCTTCGGTTATTCACCCGCCGGCGGGAAGCAAGCCCGGCGCGATGAGATCGAAGCGGCAGTAAACAAAATTGGGAGCGAGCAAATCGCTACCCAATACATGGCTGTGCACGAGGCGTTTCGAGAGATAGTTAAAGCGTCGGGCAGACGCTTCAGTGAACTGATGTTCGAAGAGGCTGGCCAGCGGGTGCCGCGCTACTTTCAGTCGGTTTTTCTCGCTATATGGGAACTGCTTATCAACGACCAGCTGGTTATACGAAATTTTTCGAAGGCCGCCGAAGCGCTCGACGGTGCCGGAAAGAATATCTCAATAGGCGGCGGAGGCGGGCGATTCAGTGCTGAAGATCGCGAGAAGAACGTGAACGTTGTCAAAGGACTGCTTCAACCGGTCTGCTCGAAACGCAAGCAATCCGACCCGGCACTGTCATCTTGGACTACTGAGCTAGAGAACATTCTCATGCAGTCGTACACTGAGCAGGCCCTTTATGACTTCAAACAGGGCTTCATGCTCTTGGATGGCAGCAGTAAAATCGATGAATCCCTTTATGAGAAGGTATTCAAGACGCTCGCTGCAATGGCCAATTACGGTCCTGGTGCAGTTGGCTATGTTATTGTCGGAGTAGCTGATGACGAGAACACGGCTGCTCGAATTACAAAGCTGTTCGGCGTCAAGCCCGTCAAGTACCAGCGTTTCTTGATAACCGGAGTCGACCACGAGGCGGCAATACTGCCCAAGAAGCTTGACTCTTACTTTCTTGGGCTCACACAACGAATTACGGCCGCTCAGATGAGTCAATGGGCGAAAGATCAGATCGCCCGCGATATCCGCCTGATCTCATATTTTGGGCTGCACCTGGCCGTTTTCAAAGTTGAAGCTGGACAGGAGCCGTGTGACTTCCAGGGCAAGTACTACGAACGGCACGGACCGAACCTCACCGAGGTACCTCAATCGCAATATACAGCATTGTTCCGCCGCTTCCTGGCTTCCAAGGCATAGGACTCCGCGCAACGTGTACACCGAAAGTGCAGGACTCATCAGATCCTTCTTGGCAGTTCGCCCGGCGGGCACTTGGCGCTCGCTTTTGAAGACCTGGAACAAGAGGATTGAGAAGATCTCGCTTTTTCAGTAAGTTTTGCGGTGGGTACGGCCTGACGCAGGTAGCCACCATGGGTTAGGATCACTCCCGCCGGCCACTCGTCGGTCGAATTCGCAGTGACGTTCTTAGCGGTCCGTCAAGTGCCGCCGGACCCAGTGACCACCGAAACCGTAGCCGCAGCGGTCTGCAACTGCCCGACGAGCCCAGCGGGATGGTAGGAGCAGTCTCCAGACGACGGTTTGCTCCCGCTTGGCCGGGCCACAACCACCCGATCTTGGCGTCTACCTTCGTCAACCTCCGCGAGCCCCAAGAAATCCATTTCGATTTCCAAAAGGTCGGGGGGAAATGGCTGCTAGACGACGTCCATTCGCTCAAGAATCAGCCTTGGACGCTATCCAAACTTTTGAAGTGTTGGTAGTAGGACGCGCTGGCTCGGCTTGAGTGACGTTTCAGGTCATACGGCACCATTCCCGTCCTCCCTGGCAATTCCATTCACACCTGCGAGAAGCAAATTCAGATTTCGTGGCGACTTTTGCAAGTCGGTGACAACAATTTCCAACCTTTCTGTCGCTGATTCCAAACCACTTCCCGCTCCCACCCGCCATTTCCCTCTACCCGCCATGCTACGTCTGAATTGAAAGGTCCCCGCATGGCCACCGACAAACAAAACGCCGCCAACCGCATCAACGCGCAGAAATCCACCGGCTCCCGTTCCGCCGCCGGTAAGATGAAATCCGCCCTCAACGCCCGCAAACACGGCTTCGCCGGCAACGCCCTCACCGTCGTCCGCCTCGAAGACCTCGACGAAATCTACCAACTCCGCCAGGACGCCCTGGATCTCTACCGCCCCGTCAACTCCCAGGAACTCTTCGCCGTCGAGCGCATCGCCGGCTGCCAGTTGTCCCTCATCCGCGCCTCCCGCCTCGAAGCCGGCCTCTTCACCACCTGCCTCGACAAGGCCCTCGACCCCGAAGGCGAACCCATGCACCTGATGTCCCCTGAGCTCGCCGGCAATGGCGACATCGAAATCACCCGCGTCCAGAATCGCAATTTCGTCCTCGGCGAAGGCTTCCACCGCGCCACCCAAAAGCCCCACACCTGGGCCCTTTTCCTCCGCTACCAGGCCCAGGCCGAGCGCCAATACCGCCGCGCCATCCAGGAACTCGACCGGCTCCGCGCCCTGCGCCCCGACTTCGAAAAAGAAGAAACAGAAGAAATCCCGAACGAACCCATTTCCCCCAGTCAACCCGAATCCCCTCAACCAGATCCCGCCCTCCAAACGAACCCGATTCCCGATGAACTCCCGCACCCCCAACACCCCCAATTCCGCTCGCCAGCCGCTCCAATCCCCGCGCCTTCCGCTCCATCATGGGCCGCCCGGTCATGCCTGACGACCTTGTGGGGCAGGCGCTTCCGCCTGCCAACCGGCTCTCTCCCACCTTCCAGTTCCCCTTGCCGCGCAACCCCTATCGCTTCCCGCTGACGAATCGGTTGCCGCGAATCAGAAACCGGAGAGGCAACTCCGCCGCCTGGCTGATGCCGATGCGCGGCGTCGCTTCGATTTCGAAGGAGACCGGCCGCAGCGCCTCCCGCACCACCAGCTTGCCGCGCGTGACATCGGCGCCGTTGTGCGCGCGGGTGATGCCGAGCGCCAGGGTGAGTTTGGCGGGGCCCGATGCGATCTCTTCGTCTTTGCGCGCCGCGGGCCGGCGGCTACGCATGAGGTCGAGCCCCGCCACCGGTTCGAGCGCGCGAATCAGAACGCAACCGGCGGTGCCGGCCGGCTCGCAGACCAGGTTGAGGCACTCATACATCCCATAGATGAAGTAAACGTAGGCGTGGCCCGGAGGCCCGAAGATGACCCCGGTGCGAGGGGTGACGCCACGCGCGGAGTGGGCGGCCTGGTCACCGGCGCCGAGGTAGGCTTCGCTCTCGACTATGATGCCCGCGGCGCGGCCGTGGACCAGCACTTTGCCGAGCAGCTCGCGCGCCACATCGGGAGCGGAGCGGCAGTAAAAGGAACGCGGCAGGATGGGACCGAAGGCCATTCGTCCCTACTGTACAATGGCGGCTGATGCGCCTGTTCACTGCGCTCGACCTGCCGGAAGATGTGGTGGGAAATCTCGAACGGCTGCTCGGCGAATTGCGCCCCGTGGCGCGCATCGGGTGGAGCACGCCGGCGAATCTGCACATCACCACGAAGTTCATCGGCGAGTGGCCCGATGAGCGGCTGGAAGAGTTGAAGCAGACTCTCGCAGCGGTCCAGGCGCGGCCGGCGATTGAGGTGGCTGTTCGGAAGGTGGGCTTCTTTCCGAATGCGCGCGCGCCGCGCGTCTTCTGGTGCGGGGTGGAAGCGCCGGGATTGGCGCAACTGGCCGCGGAGACCGACCAGGCCACACGGCGGTTGGGAGTGGAGCCGGAGAAAAGAGCCTATTCGCCGCACCTGACGCTGGCGCGGATCAAGGAGCGGGCGGATTTGGAGCGGCTGCACGCGGCCATTCAAGGGCTCGCCGCAATCGAATTCGGACGCTTCGCGGCACGCCGTTTCTTTCTGTATCGAAGCCGCTTGCAGCCGGGCGGTTCCGTGTACACTAAACTTGCGGAGTTTCCTTTTACATCGTGACGATGGTAATTTTGGCGGCGGCAATCGCCTATATTCTGGGTGCCATCCCGTTCGGCTACCTTCTCGTGAAATGGAAGACGGGCGGCGATGTGCGCGCGGCGGGGAGCGGCAATATCGGGGCGACGAATGTGCTCCGCACCACGGGCCGGGCGGCGGGCGTGGCCACCCTCCTGCTGGATATCGGCAAGGGTTACCTGGCGGTGTGGCTCGCCGGGCGGCTGTCGGACGGCAGCACGGCGTGCCAGAGCCTGGCGGCATTGGCGGTGATGGCGGGGCACGCTTACCCTGTGTTCCTGAGGTTCAAAGGCGGCAAAGCCGTGGCCAGTTTTGTNNAGCCTGCTGGCGGGGGGCTTCATTATCTATAAACATAGAAGTAATATCGAACGGCTCCACGCGGGAACGGAGCACGAATTCACATTTGGGGCGCGGAGAGTTTGAAGAACCTCGCGATCATCGGGGCGGGGAGCTGGGGGACGGCGCTCGGGATGGCGTTGGGGCCGCGGTTTGAACGCGTCCGGTTGTGGGTCTACGAGACCGACCTGGCAGCGCGGATGGCCGCCAGTCGCGAAAACGACGTTTATCTCCCTGGGTTTCAACTGCCTGCCAATGTGGAAGTTACCAGTAGCCTGGCGGCGGCCCTGGAGGATGCCTCGACGGTCTTAAGCGTGATGCCCTCGCACCTGGTGCGGAGCCTTTACGAGCAGATGCTGCCGCATTTGACGGAGCGGATGGCCTTCGTGAGTGCGACCAAGGGCCTCGAGAATGGCACGCTGCTTCGGATGTCAGAGGTAATTGGCGCCGTTCTGGCGCCGCGGATGGCGGTACCGGTGGCGGTGATTTCGGGGCCAACTTTCGCCAAAGAGGTTGCCGCCGGGCAGCCAACGGCATTAGTAGTATCATCGACCGATGCGACCTTGGCCGGACGCGTTCAGGCGGCTTTTTCGGGACCGGTATTCCGGCTGTACACGTCTTCTGATCCTATTGGTGTAGAAATTGGCGGATCAATCAAGAACATCGTCGCAATTGGCGCTGGTGTATTGCATGGATTGGGGTTAGGAGATAATCCCATGGCGGCGCTGATCACCCGGGGGCTGGCGGAAATGACGCGGCTGGCGGTAGCCATGGGCGGGCGCGCGCAGACCCTGGCGGGATTGGCCGGGCTGGGCGACTTGGTCTTGACCTGCCATGGAGAGTTGAGCCGGAACCGTATGGTCGGGGTGGAACTGGCGCACGGACGGAAGCTGGACGAGATTGTGCACTCCATGAGAATGGTGGCGGAAGGCATTAAAACTACAAATGCCGCAGTTGGTCTTGCGAAACGGTATGCGGTGGAGATGCCGATTGCCGAGCGGATGTTTGAGATGATGCATTCGGACCTCGAGCCCCGGGTGGCCATCCAACGGCTGATGGAACGATCGCTCAAAGGCGAATGACCGCAACCTGCGATGGAAAAACGGGTTGAGAGAGATATGGGGGCTTTCGCAATGACCCTGGACTACGACGCGGAGTTGATGCTCCGGGTCAGGGACGGGGATGGAGCGAGCTTTGGCGTGCTGCTCGAAAAGCATCGCACGTCAGTGGTCCACTTCCTGTATCGGATGGTGCAGAATTACGCGGTGGCCGAGGAATTGGCGCAGGAAGTTTTTCTGCGGGTATACCGGTCGAGAGAGAGTTACGAGGCAAGTGCGAAGTTTACTACGTGGTTGTTCCGGATTGCGACGCATCTGGCGTTGAATGCACTGCGCGACGGCAAGAATGAGAGGCTGCAGGAACGGCTGGACAACGAATCGCCGGACATGCCGGCGCGGCAGGTTTCGGACGCGCGGCCGACGGTTGAGCAGCGGATGGTGTATCAGGTTCGGCTGGACGAAGTGCGCCGCGCGGTAGCGACGTTGCCGGAGAAACAGCGCGCCGCGGTGTTGATGCACAAGTACCAGGAGATGGAGTATTCGCAGATTGCGAAGGTTTTAAGCTGTTCGGAATCGGCGGTAAAGTCATTGTTATTTCGGGCGTACGAAACGTTGCGCGCCCGCTTGGCCCACATGGCATAGGGAAGAAAAGAGATTGACATGAACTGCCCAATGGAAGCACGGCAAGGATCGGAATTGCTGCTGGAATATACCGCCGGAAGGCTGGAGGCCGGCGAGGCCTCGGCGCTCGAAGTGCACATGGAAAGCTGCGCTCGCTGCCGCGAATTTGCGCAGAGCCAGGAAATGCTGTGGCAGGCGCTGGAAGGGTGGGAAGCGGAGCCGGTCTCGATGGATTTCGACCGCCGGCTGTTTGCGCGGATTGCGCAAGCGCCGGCTTCGTGGTGGACGCGGCTGACGGGACAAGTGATGCACCATGCCGTGCCGGTTGCGGCGGCGGCGGGGGTGATGATTCTGGCGGGGGTGATGCTGGAGCGGCCGGCGGTAACGCCGGTGACGCCGCCGGCGCAATCGGCGCAGGTGGAGACGCTGGGCCCCGAACAGGTACAGAGCGCACTGGACGATATGGAGATGCTGCGCGACTTCAACCACCTGGTGCGGCCGGATAACGCGGAACCGAGGATGTGACGGGCATGAACCGCGTGTTTGAGATGGGAGCAGTGCTGCTGCTCGGAGCGGTTGCCGGCCTGTGCGACCAGAAGCCGGCGGCGAAAGAGCCGCCACCGCCGCCTCCGCGTGGGGCGGTGGTGAGAAAGAATGCGCCTAACGGCGGAGTGCCGAAGGTTGCGCAGCGCCTGGTGAATCCCGGCAATCCGGCCACCCGCCTGTTTCGCATGACTCCGGAGCAGCGGGAGCGCGCCTTCGAACAAATGAACCCGCAACAGCAGGAGAACGCGCGCAAGCTGGTGCAGTGGTTCGACGGGTTGCCGCAGGAACAAAAAGTCATCCAGTTGCGGCGGCTGGAGCGGTTTGAGCAACTGCCGCAGGAACAACGGGCGGAAGTGCGCGGATTGCTGAAAGAGGCCCAGGAATTGCCGGCGGACCGGCGGGCACTGGTGCGGCTGGCGTTAGCCCGGCTGCAAAATCTGCCGGATGCGGACCGGGACCGGTTCTTGAACAGTCCGGCGTTCAAGGCGCGCTTTTCCGCCGAGGAGCAAAG
>PLZX01000068.1 GCA_003152325.1 Bryobacterales bacterium
CTTCTTGTATTCGGCCATCTCGAGGATGGTGTCGACCGATTCCTTCTTGGCGGGGTCGATGAAGCTGCAGGTATTGACCACCAGGACATCGGCCTGGTCGGGCTGATGCGTCAACTCGTGGCCTCTGGCGACGAGTTGGCCCATCATGACTTCGCTATCGACGAGGTTTTTGGGGCAACCCAGACTGATAAAACCGACTTTCACGGATGAAACCGACTTTCGGAGCGTACGTCCAGTTAAAATGGTGTGGTGCTTTCAGGATAGCATCGCTGGCTTGGCGGCGAGGGGCGCTCTTGACGTTTGCGCCCGTAACGCGTTATCTTCAGGCCGAGCCCTCTCGCGCATTTCTTCGGGACAATGAATAGACTATTTCTTCCAGGCCTGATCCTTTTTGCCTCAACGGCCCTGGCCCAAAGCCACCAGTGGACACCGGCTGAGGCCAACGAATGGTACGCGCGCCAGCCCTGGCTGGTGGGCAGCAATTACATTCAAAGCAATACGGTGAACCAGTTCGAAATGTGGCAACAGCAGTATTTCGATGCGGACCGCATCGACCTGGAATTCAAGTGGGCCGAGGACCTGGGGATGAACACCATGCGCGTCTTCCTCCACGACCTGCTGTGGAAGAGCGATTCGGGTGGTCTGAAGCGGCGCATGGACAAGCTCCTCAAACTGGCCGACGAACATAAGATGCGTGTGATCTTCGTGTTGTTCGATTCCTCCGGAGANNCGCCTGCTCTCTTATGTCAAGGAAGTCATCGCCGCGTTTTCCATCGATAAGCGCATTCTGGCGTGGGACCTGTGGAACGAGCCTGACAATCTGAACCCCGGCACTTTCGGGAAGTCCGAGCCAGTCAACAAGAACGAAAAGGTGTTGGCGCTGCTGTCGAAGCTTTTCGATTACGCCCGCGCGGCGTTGCCCACGCAGCCGATCATCAGCGGCGTGTGGAAGGGTGACTGGTCGAGCGCCGATAAATTGGGCCCGGCGGAGAAGATCCAGATCGAGCGCTCCGACATCATCTCCTTCCAGAACTACGAGGGGCCGCAGGAATTCGAGAAGCGCGTTAAGTGGCTGCAGGCGTACGGGCGGCCGGTGCTGTGCACGGGCTTCATGGCGCGCAGCCAGGGTAGCACCATCGAGGCCATTCTCCCCATCGCAGAGAAATATAATGTTGCGGCCCTCACGGCGAGCCTGGTTTCGGGAAAAAGGCAGATGTTCCTGCCGTGGGATTCCTGGCAGACGGCCTACATCGACCGGCAGCCGGCGGTGTGGTTCCAGGACATTTTCCGCAGCAACGGCACTCCCTACCGGCAGGAAGAAGTGGATTTTATCCGCCAGGCGATCCGCAGCAGCGCGAAGCCCATCGTAAGCAAGAAAAAATAGCGACTATCTGAACATTTCAGCGGAACAGCCGACGGCGGTGGCGCGCTCGATGACGCCACTGGCCGGCTGGCCGGATTGCCGATACCTCTCGAACAGGTTTTTCGAGGCTCCGCACAGATCGTCATGCACCAGCGGGCAACCCAGGTTCAGGGTGAGAGGGCCGCCGGTCCGGCTGAAAGCGCAACTCCCGGGAGCGGTCTCCAGATAAAACCGCATGGCACGGGAGGCCAAACGCGACTGCGAGGGATCTTCGATCATGCCCTCCATCAGCGCCATCACAGCTTTCTGCGGCTCCCTCAGGGTGCGCCAGGTCGCGTAGATTTCTTCGAAGAATTCGGGCTGCGCTCGAAGCATGCGGCCGTACTGAAACGCTTCCATCGCCTGTTGCGGCTGCTGCAATCGCTGGTAGAGCCGGCCCAGTCCCAGATACAGCGGCGGCCAGCCGAAATCGGGAGTTGGCTTGCCATCTCGAAGATTCCGCTGCTTCATCACCTGGTTCAGCGCTTCATCGATTTTCCTTCCGCGAAGGAAGACCTCGAGCGCTTTCCGATACCAGGGATTGCTTTGAGGATCGTATCCCCGCTGGGCAAGCATGTCTCCTTTGAGGCGATAGAAGAATCCGGCTGAGGCCCAAACCCGCGTTGAGTTCAGCTCGTCGGGGAGCGGCCCGAGAATGGCGAGGGTTCGATCCATCTCGTTTTGCGCGACGTCCACGCCGGTCCCGTCCGGCAAAGCCATTTTGGCCAGGGCCAGGCTTTCGTGGGTCTTGTAGCTCTCCGGGCAAGATTTCGCAGCACTGGCCCAGAGGCTCTCTTCGTCGTGCCAATCGGAGTTGCGGGCGAAGGTTCGGGCGGCCAGTGCCAGCGAGACCACGGCCAACAGGGCCGGAGCCGTCTTGCGCATGGCGCGCCATCGCCGGGAGGCTTGCAAGCACAACCACACCAGGCATCCGGCGAACCCGATGGAAGGCAGGTAGAGAAAACGCTCCGCCATGATGGTGCCGATCAGAATGAACAGATTGGCAGTAGGCGCGAGCGCCGCAAAAAAGAAAGCGATGAAAAAAAAGACCGGCTTCGCGCGTCGATAAGCCACCAACGCCACGCCAGCCGCGGCGACGCACATCACCAGGGCGAAGAGTGTTTTCCCGTCTTCCAGGTTGTTGAAGCGCCAGCGGAAGAGAGGCACCTGGTTGTAGGAATAGTCGGCCGAGAGATGCGCGGGCCAAACCAGCAGCCACAAGTATTTGCCGATCACTTTGACGGCGGTGAGGCGGGCGGTCCAGAAGCCCGCGGCCACCAGCGGATTATTCCCGAAGGAAGCTACGACGGAGGGAAGCTTGGCCAGAACCTGGCTGCGCATTTGCAGATAGGCCAGAACCGGCAGCGCCAGGGCCGCGTAGCCGGGAAGGCGCGAGCGCCACGGTGCGGCCCGTCCAAAGGCCAGGTCGTAGAGCGGCACAGCCGCAAGCACGACGATGGCGCTCTCCTTGGAGAAGATCCCGACGGCGCTGGCCGCCGCCGCAGCCGTCAGCCACGCGGCTTTGCGCCATCCGGTTGCCGCCACGCTGCGCGTGTAGCAAAGCAGGCCGGCCAGCACTCCGAAGGCGGCCAGCAGATCGGCGCGGCCCACTACGTTGGTGACGGATTCGGTGAGGAGCGGATGAAGCGCCCAAAGCGCCGCCATGGCGAACGCCGGCCATGGGGCTTCGAAGATCAACAGGCCCAGCAGGTAAACGAGCGCGATGTTGACGAGGTGCAAGAAGAGATTGATCCAGTGGTAGCCGGCGGGATGCGCGCCATTGCCGAGTACGGCGTAGTTCCACTGGTACGACAAGGTGGTGAGCGGCCGAAAGAGGGCGCCAGCCGACGTTTGATACCAATAGTCCTCGGTCCAGATCAGGTGGTTGTTTTGGGGTGTGACGGCTTGGATGCGCGTGTCTTGCAGGATGGCGCGGTTGGAATCGAAAGTCAGAGCCGCGGTGAAAGAATTGGAGTAGGCCAAAAGCGCCATGCTCCACAAGGCCGCCAGCAGGACCGCATGACGAATCCAGGGCCGCGGGCGGGCGGGCGATGGCTCCGCAACGGTAGGAGGCGGGTTATTTCGCAATGAATCGGGATGGCGGTTTCTTCTGGATGGTCGAGCCACTGTTCAATTCATGATAGCCCGCGCCGTTTGGGTCGCTGCATAGCGTCGCCAGATTGAGCATATGCTGCATATACCGGAAGGTTGGGCGCCGCGGTCGAGGCGCACGGGAGGAACGAAAATGAACCTCAGCCGAAGAGACATACTCGCGACAATGGTGGCCGCGGGTGCGGCGTCCCGCCTGTCCGCGGCGGAGGCAGATCCGGCCCACGGCTTCAATCTCGGAATCATCACCGACGAGCTGACCAGCGACCTGGACGAGGCGCTGACCTTCATCTCCGGCTACAAGCTGCGCTGGTGCGAGCTGCGCGAAATGTGGAACAAGAACCTGATGAATTCGACGGAGGAAGAACTGGAACGCGCCAGGAAACNNGTACGCCTGCAATGTGGGCACGGGCAAGGAACTGGGCCGGCTTCTCAAGGAAGTGAACTCGCCGAACCTGCGCGGCGTCTGGGACCCGGGCAACGCGGTGATGCTCAACGAGGTCCCTTACCCGGACGGCTACCTGGCGGTGAAGGGCCTGTTCCCGCACATGCACATCAAGGACGCGCGGAAGAACGCTCAGACCGGTAAGATCGAATGGGCCCCGGTAGGCGGGGGCGCGATCGATTTCAAGGGCCAGTTTCAAGCTCTGCGCAAAGACAACTACCGCGGCACCATGTCGCTCGAGACGCACTACAAGCGTGCGGACGGGAACAAGGTGGAGAGCACCCGCGAATCGCTGGAAGGTTTGTTGAAAGTTATGTAGGAGGCACGGCATGATATCCGGAATGGACCGCAGAAACTTTCTGAAGAGCGGCGCTGCGGCGGTCGCGGCGATGGGGGCGTCGAACGTCATGGGCGCCAACGATCGCGTTCGAGTGGCGATCGTGGGCCTGCGCGGCCGCGGCCTCGACCACATCAAAACCTACCAGAAGATACCGGGCGTCGAGATCGCCGCGGTATGCGACGTGGACGAGAGCGTGATCGCCACGCGCCTCGCCGACATGGAGACATTGGGCCTTCCCAAGCCGGCAACGTTCATCGACTACCGCAAGCTGCTGGATGACAAGTCGATTGACGCCGTTTCGGTGGCCACGCCCAATCATTGGCACGCGCTGATGGGCATTTGGGCGTGCCAGGCCGGGAAAGACGCCTACATCGAAAAGCCTCTGTCGCATAGCTGGTGGGAGGGCAAACAACTGGTGGCGGCCGCGGCCAAATACAATCGCATCGTCCAGCACGGCACCCAGAGCCGCTCCAGCATCGACGCCAAAGAGGCCATCCAGCACCTGCGCAGCGGTTTGCTGGGTGACGTCTATCTGTCGCGCGGGCTCTGCTACAAGTGGCGCGGAACCATCGGCCGCAAGCCGAAGGAAGCCGTGCCCGCCGGTGTGCACTACGATCTGTGGCTGGGCCCGGCGCCCGACCGCGGTTTCTCGCAGAATCGTTTTCACTACAACTGGCACTGGTTCTGGGACACCGGCAACGGCGATCTGGGGAACCAGGGCATCCATGAGATCGACACGGCGCGCTGGGGACTGGGCGTCGGGTTTCCCACCAAGGTCTCAGCCATGGGCGGCCACGTGATGTTCGATGACGATCAGGAAACTCCCAATGTCCTCACCTGCGCGTATGAATTTGCGTCCCCCAACGGCCCGCGGCGCTTGATGGAATTCGAGGTTCGTCATTGGATGACGAATCACGAAGCCGAGATTGGCACGTGGGGTAAGAGCACCCTGCCCCCTGCCGGCCTGACCCCCGCACCGGCAGCGCCGGCCGCCAAGAAGGAGAGCACCATCGGGCCGGTGAGCGGCAAGCCCGGCACGGTCGGCAACCTCTTCTATGGTCCGAACGGCTACTTGGCGATTCAGGAATACGAAACGTACAAATCCTGGCTGGGCGACAAGCAGGAACCCGGTCCGGAGGGTCACGGGAAAGAAAACAACTTTGCCAATTTCATCGACTGCGTGCGCAGCCGGAAGAAAGAGGACCTGGGTGCGCCGGTGGAGGAAGGCCATATTTCCTGTACTCTGGTGCACCTCGCGAACGTGTCGTACCGCCTCGGCCGGACGCTGAACTTCGATCCCGCGAAAGAGGAAGTCATCGGCGACCGGGAAGCCAGTCAGATGCTGCGAGACGCCGGCCGCGGCTATCGCCCCGGCTTCACCATCCCGGACAAGGTGTGAGGCCGGCACGATAGGTGGGAAGGCAGGCAGCACACCACTCGCACGTCTGATCGGGCTTCTTTGAGCGGACCGAACGTCTGTGATCATTTCCCCGTTAGCCGAAAGCGGCCAACAAGGAATAGAATCACTCATAGTCCCAAAGAGGAGGCATGGAGGGGAATCCCGATCTCCCGAAGGAAGTTCCGAACCCTAAATCGAAAGTGGATCTCGACCGACTGCTGCCGAATCCCGGGAAGGACGGGTACACGTTCTTCGAGAATGCTTCCGGCCACCCGCTTGTGCCGTCAGTTGAGTTTCAACACGTCAACGCCTGGTGGCTAATCGACATGGCTTATTGTCGTACGCCACCGATGAGCAATACGCTTTGGAGCAGCTTCGCGCAGTTCACCTGGAAGGCACGGCGTTTGGGTTCGACCGGAAGGAGCCGCCGCACATACTTGTGGCGCACAGTGACGAGGTGGTGATCGTAGCGTTTCGTGGCACGCGGATCGATCAGTTCGCCGACATCCTTGCCGACATTTCGTTTCTTCCCGCGCTCACCAGCGATGGGCTCGTCCACAGTGGATTTCACAAAGCGCTGCTGGCCGGCGGCGTGTGGGATGCGGCTAAGGCGCATATTGATGGGATCTTGGGCGAACAAGTGATCCTGTTTACGGGGCACAGCCTTGGGGCGGCGCTCGCCACGATCGCCCGTCGGATGTACCGGGACCCCCAGGGCCGGCCACTCGCGCTTTATACATTCGGCTCCCCACGTGTCGGCGACGAACTGGTTTTTTGTGGAAACTATCCCCCCAAGGGCACCGCGTCGTGAACGACGATGATGTGGTTCCACATGTGCCGACGCCCCCGCTGTACGGCCATGTTGGTATCCTTTTGGGCACCGATGGCAAGCCAGTGCCGGGCGGGTTGTGGGAGAAACTTGAGCACGGTTTCTCGGATGTCGCCGGAGCGCTCGGTGTTTCTAGCGTCGCCAGCCGGAGGGACCGTCTTCGACAATACCTGGATTCGCTCTACAATTCGGCAATCAAACCCATCGGAGACCACGCACCGCGAGCGTATGCAACGAAGCTCTGGAACTCGCTAATCTGACGGGCTGACCAGGACCACCGGGCTCAACGAAATCGGGGGGGAGCGTCTTGTGGCATCACCACCGATAATAGGCAAGCGGGATATGCCCCGGAAACGCGCATGTCAAGCCCCTGCGGTTGTGCACGTGCAGCTGTGCGCGGACCGGAGGCTAGATGACCGAACATGCCACACTACCTGCCGGCCGGCTTCATTGGCACGAAGCTCACCGGGCATACTGATCGCCGCTTGATCGTTCCGTCAGCCTTCTTCTCGATCACGATCAGTTCCTGGTCCCACACTGACCCTATCGGAGCCACCAGGCGGCCACCCCTGGACAATTGAGTGATCAGCGCCTCCGGAAGTTCCGGCGGCGCCGCGGTCACCATGATGCCGTCAAAAGGTGCCCGTTCCGGCCAACCTTTGTAGCCGTCACCCTGCCGCACCGTGATGTTGGTGTATCCAAGTTCGCGTAGCGTCTTAGCCGCGGATCGAGCAAGCTCTGGGACAATCTCAACCGTGTAGACCTCGGCCGCCAGTTGCCCCAGTATCGCCGCCTGGTACCCCGAGCCGGTGCCAATCTCCAGGACCCGATGCTTCTTCGCCGGCGCCAGCAGTTCGGTCATGAGCGCCACTATATACGGCTGGGAAATGGTAGCCCGGTAGCCGATGGGGAGGGGGCGATCCTCATACGCCATGGATCGAACATTTGTGGGGACGAATAGGTGGCGCGGAGTGGAGCGCATAACCCGCAATATATCCGGGTTGCGGATCCCACGGCTCTCAATCTGGTCTGCCACCATGCGTTCGTGTTGCAACGTGACCGGGTCATCTGCAACGAGAAGTGTTGTCATAAGAAAGGCTAGAATCGCGCATATCGCGAGGGGGAAGGATGATTCATTCCGCCAGGCTTTCATTGAGAGCCTCTCGCCCTCCGAACCGAGACGGCAGCGATATTCCAGCCCTCGAAAACCGGGCCGGCGAGAGCTTCACGACCGCTGGCCATCCGCTCCATATTCGCCCCCATACCCTATCGTCGCTGCCGACCAATTCTGGCCGCTGGTCAGCCGACATGCGGTTCATCCGCTGACTCGTCGGTGGATATGTGGTCCGACTCGACCTCGCCCTCAAGTCACCAGTCGTGCGCGACCTCGGTTTCGATGAGCGAGACGATGGCGGGCCGAGCGAGCCTGCGATACTCGGCGGTCCGCATATGAATCACTTCACGGTGCGTTCCGGCATTGAAGGCGATTTGTTCCTGGCCCGTCAGGGTGCTGTCGAGATAGACCGGCAGGCCGTAGAGACTGCCGAAAGGCGGCATGGCGCCCAGTTCGCAATCGGGGAAGAGTCGCCCAAGTTCGTGTTCGGTAGCCATGCGCGCGTGGGCCAACCCCAGGGCGATGCGGACTTCGTGAAAATCGATGAGCTTGTTGGCGGGGACGACGAGCATGAAGAATCGATCGTCGCTAGCGACGACAATAGCCTTAGCAACCTCCCGTGCGGGCAGATGCTCCGCCACAGCGACCTCGCGGGCCGTGAAGGCGTTGGGATGGTCGGTCAGCGTGAATTCGGCCTGATGGGCAAAAAGGAAATCGCGCAGCTTTTCGAGAAGCGGCATAACCACCTCCGCTGATCGCATTGTACGCCTGTCTGGCCCCGCAGGCGATGCGATTTATCGAGTTAAAATGGACGATTCGTGGGCAAAACTCGGCTAAGCAAAAGGTCTAGAGGGACGTTCGAAGGGAGAGGAGGCCGCTAAGTGATAGAAAAGTGGTACGCCAGAGTGGATTCGAACAACCGACCTTTTGATCCGGAGGCAAACGCTCTATCCAGCTGAGCTAC
>PLZX01000233.1 GCA_003152325.1 Bryobacterales bacterium
GAGATCATGCGGATGTTGATGCCGTCGAGGGCCATGAACACGCGGCGCGCCACTCCTGGAGTGTATCGAATATTGTCGCCCACCAGACACACGATCACATTGTCGTGCTCCACCGCCGGCTCCGCGAACTTGCGGATCTCGGAGAGAATCGCATCGATGCTCGCGGCATTGTCGATCGTGAGCGAGACGCTCACCTCCGAAGTCGCCACCATATCCACCGACGTTTCAAAACGGTCGAAGACGTCGAAGATGCGGTGCAGAAATCCGTGGGCCATCAGCATGCGCGTGGACTGAATGTTCACCAGCGTGATCTTGCGTTTGCAGGCAATCGACTTCACCACATTGGTGCAGGGCACCGGTTCGGCCGTGATGCGCGTGCCGGCCACATCCGGCCGCCGCGAGTTCAGAATCAGAACCGGAATATTCTTTTCGACCGCCGGAACCACCGTGGCCGGGTGCAGCACCTTGGCGCCGAAATACGCCAGCTCGGCGGCTTCGGCGAAGGAGATACTCTTGACGCGGTGGCCGCCCGGCAGAATCGTCGGATCCGCCGTGAGCATGCCGTCCACATCCGTCCAGATCTGGATTTCCTCGGCGCCGATGCCCGCGCCCACGATGGAAGCGGTGAAATCGGAGCCCCCGCGCCCCAGCGTGGTCGTGACGCCATCGAGTGTCGCGGCGATGAAGCCGCCCATCACCACCACCGACTTCTCCGCCATCGGGGGAATCGCATGCGCCAATCGCCGATAGGTCTCGGGGAAATCGGGCGTGGCTTGCGTATGCCGCTTGTCGGTAATGACCACCTCGCGGGAATCCAGGTGCGTAGCCTCCATGCCGAAGTGGCGGAACGCCAGCGTCACGATGTAGCTGGAGAGCCGCTCACCATAGCTCGAAATGGCGTCGACCGAACGCGGAGTCAGTTCGCCCAGCACCGCCAATCCCTTCACCAGCTCGGTCAATTCCTGGAAGTGCTCGTCCAGGAATCGGTCGAGACCGGCGCGGTACTCCAGCGGCACCACCTGGCGCGCTTCGCGGGAATGGTAATCGCGCAGGTCGTGGATCTGGCGAATGTAATCCTCGCGGCGGCCTTCGATGGCCGCGGCGGCAATCGCCAGCAGCCGGTTGGTGGTCTTCCCCATCGCCGAGACCACGACTACCGGCCGGCGCCCTTCNNCATCCCTTCGGACTGCATCAACTCGGCGTTCAAAACCGCAGCTCCCGCGGCGCCGCGCACGGTGTTGTGGCCCAGCGCCACGAATTTATAGTCAAGCACCGGACAGGCGCGCAGACGTCCCACGCAGGCTGCCATGCCGCGGTCGCGACCGGCGTCTTTGCGCGGCTGCGGCCGGTTGGCTTCTTCCAGGTAGATCACCGGCCGCGGCGGCGCGCTCGGCAGCCCGCGCTGTTGGGGCAGGGCCGTGAAGACGTCAAACGCATGGCGCACGTCCGCCTCGCTCGGCTTGGAAGAGAACTCCACGGAGACCGTCACCGTATGGCCGTCCACCACCGGGACGCGGTTGCAGTGCGCGCTCACCTTGGCGGCCAGAGGTTCGATATGATCGCCCTGAAACTCACCCATAATCTTCTGGGTTTCCTGCTGCATCTTTTCTTCTTCGCCGCCAATGAACGGGATCACGTTGCCGACAATGTCCATCGACGGGACGCCCGGATATCCGGCGCCTGAGATAGCCTGCATGGTGGTGGTCACGATGCGCGTGATGCCGAATTGCTTCAGCGGCGCGAGGCCCATGGTGAGGACGATGGTGGAGCAGTTCGGATTGGTGACGATCTGCCCTTTCCATCCGCGCGCGCGCTGTTGGCCGGGGATCAGCTTGAGGTGATCCGGATTGATTTCCGGAACCAGCAGCGGCACATCGCGCTCCATGCGGTGGTTGCGCGAATTCGAGACCACTACGTGGCCGTCTTGGGCGAAGGCGCGCTCGATGTCGGTGGCGACCGAGGCATCCATGGCCGAAAAGAGCAGCTTCGGCGCATTGCCCGGCTTGCATTCCTCCACCGTCAATCCGGCGACGGTATCGGGCAACCCGCCCGCCAAGTGCCACGTCATTGCGTCGCGGTACACCTTGCCGGCCGAGCGGTCGCTCGCGCCCAGCCAGGTGAGTTTGAACCACGGGTGGCCTTGTAAGAACTTGACAAAATGTTGGCCCACCATTCCGGTGGCGCCCAGGATGCCTACTTCGAGCGTTTGCATAAGTGCCTGACGATTCGTTGATAGATTTCGACTGCTTCCACTAACTCGCGTTTGGCCACGCGCTCTTCCAGCGTGTGGGCCACATGGATCGACCCGGGCCCGATCAAAAACGGTTCGCCCCATTGGCCGTTGAACGCCGGGATATCGGTAGTGAAGGCCACCACCGTNNACCAGCCGAATCATGATATCGGCGTGCGCCTCGTCCGCGATCACGTTGGGCGCGCGTCCGCCGGAGATCGTGCCGATGTTGAGAGTGCTGGGCCCGAGCAACGCGTCGACGGGCAGCGAAATGCGCCGGATGGCGGTGAGCGCCTCGATCAGTTTGTGAATGGCGGAATCGCCCAGTTCCGGATGGGCCGAGTGCGCCATCTTTCCGGCCGCGGCCACTTCGTAACGCAGCGCGCCCTTCGAACCCAGGGCCAGCTTGTTTCCGGTGGGTTCGCCGTTGATGATGTAGCGGGAGCCGCGCGGGTCGGCGGCCGCGCGCGCCGCGCCGGCGCTGTTGCGCTCTTCGCCCACCACGAACAGCAGGCCGATGGAGCGCTGGCCCGTTTCGAGCAGCGCCTCGACCGCCGCCACCATCGACGCAATGATGCCCTTGGTGTCGCACGCGCCGCGTCCCCAGATATTTTCCTCGTCCTCGCCCGAAGCGAAAAACGGCGGCACCGTATCCATGTGAGTGGAGAGAGTGACGTCCAGGCGCTCGCCCCACTGCGCGAAGAGATTGAAGCGCCGGGGCTCCACTTCCACGCGCTCCACGTGGCCGTCATACTTCGCGGCCAGCGGGGCCAGGCATTCGAATAGAAAGTTGCCAATCCGCTCTTCGTTGTTGGTAATCGATTCGATATCGATCAGCGCGCGCGTGAGTTCAATGACATTCATTCCGTGAACCTTGACGGGGGAGACTTAAGAGAAGGATAGAGCACCCGGCCGACCGGCGCGTCTTCATTCCCGATAGCGCTCCACCCGCCTGAGAAACGAGTGACAGTGNNTCCGAAGCGCAATCGGAACACCAGCCCGGCTACTCATGGCCGCCGCACCTCTACCAGAGGTTTCAGAATAGCGAGGGGCGCCGAGCTAAGTCAACTTTCAACCCGGCTCACGATTCCGGGTGCGGCGCGACCTGCCGGAACGCAAGCGAAATCGGGTTCGCCGGTTGGAAGATAACTGGTTCATTTTCTTCGAGTTGCCGGCAGAATTGGGTTCGTTCGGGAAAACAGGTTGGGCGGGCTTGCGGGCGGGTTTCAGCGCAAGAGCGGGCGCCGAGGCCAAGTGTCCGAAATTGGGATTAGGTTCGTTTGGTATCACGGAGCGCCGGCGGGCATGGCACCCGCTCAGCGGCGTTGGCGTCGACGATAGCGGCATGTGGCGCAGGGTGCACATCTCTTACCTGTTTCCATTGTAGAACCCGGATACAAACGAAACAGATGCAATTGTCTTATTCTAAAAGAGAAGAATCTTGTGACCGGGGATCAGCGAAGGAAGCTAATCTCGCAGCAACCAGACTTGGATGTTTCACGTAACATTTTCGACGGATTGCTTTATTACCGTATGAAGGCCGGAAGATGACCACAGCGGACGCGGTGGGTTCCCGGCCAAGTGCAGGATCGGCGGGTGGCGGCTGGAATTCAACTGAACAAGACCCGGGAGTTCAAATTGGAAATCCCGGTGGAGGTACACCATGTTTACTCGATCTCTTCGTGGCGCGGGGGTGGCTGTATTCTTTGCGTCGCTTGTGTGCGCGCAAGCAGGCCCCGACGGTCACTGGGAAGGCTCATTTACGGTGAACAATCGCGAGACCGNNTAAACGGCAAGTCCGTGAAATTTGTGGCCGTCGAACTCCGGATGGCTCCATTCGACCTGACCTTGGGCCCGGATGGAAGGATGAAGGGGACGATCTCCAGCCCGCAGGGCTCGCTGCCGATCGAATTCAAGCGCACGGGCGAGGCAAAGGTGGAACTGATCCCGGCGAGCCCGGCGGTGTCGAAGGAACTCGAAGGAGATTGGGAAGGCTCGATCGAATCGCCCAACGGC
>PLZX01000165.1 GCA_003152325.1 Bryobacterales bacterium
ATGATCCGCGACGGCGACCGGGTGGCGGTGGCGCTCTCCGGAGGGAAAGATTCGGCGACGCTGCTGGGGGCGCTGCTGCTCTTGCAAAAGCGTGCGCCGATCGACTTTTCGGTGTGCGCGTTCACGGTGGAGCAAGGGAAATTTCTGCGGCCCATCGAGCCGCTGGGCGAATACCTGAAACAACACGGGGTAGATTGGACGTACTTCCGGGATGCGCCATCCATGCGGTTACTGGAGGAAGAGCCGGACCATGGATGCGATTTGTGCAGCCGGTACCGGCGGCGGGCGGTATATGAGATCGCGAAGGGGCTGGGCGCGAACGTGATCGCCTTCGGGCACACGGCGGACGATTTCTGCGAAGCGCTGCTGCGCAACACGATGTTCACGGGGCGGTTGAGCGCGCTGCCGGCGGTGACGAACTCGCGGAATCGGGATTACCGGCTGATCCGGCCGCTGGTGTTCGTGACGGAAGACATCACGCGGGCGTATGCGGAAGAGATGGGCGTGCCGCTGGTGCCGTGTGGCTGTTCGCAAAAGACCGGGACGGTACGGCGGGCGCTGCGCGACATGTTCACGGAGCTGGAGCGGGAGTATCCGCACCTGAAGGAAAACATTCTGGCGGCGATGGGGAACGTGGATGGGAGCCGCTTGCTGGATCCGCGACTGCTGCACCTGGAGAAGCCGGAGCTGTTGCCGATTGTCACGGATCTGTAACCGGAATTTGACCCGATTGTGACAATGCGATTACCATGGGGTTCTCTCCTTTAGAGCCTTATGAGACTGCTTCCACGCGAAGAGAAGTTTTATCACCTATTCCTGAAGCAAGTTGAGTTGATCTCGCAGGCATCGCGGCTGCTGCTGGCGGGTGTGCAGGCGGGGAATTCGCGCATGGCGGCATGCGCCACCGAGATCAGCGTACTGGAGCGCCAGGCCGACGAGGTGATCCACGAGACCTTCACCCGGCTGAACCAGACGTTTATTACGCCGATCGACCCGGAGGACATCCACAATCTTTCGTCGGCGCTGGACAACGTGATGGACGGGATTGAAGACACGGCGCACCGGCTGGTGTCGTACCGGATCGACCCGATTCCGCCGAACATGGTGACGCTGGCGGAGATTGTGGCGGCGTGCGCGCGGGAGCTGCGGAGCGCGTTCGAGGCGCTGGAGAAGGGCAAACCGCTGACGGAGCACTCGATTGAGATCAACAAGCTGGAGAACGACGCGGACCTGATTGGGCGGAGCTCCGTGGTGGACCTGTTCAACAAAGAGAAGGACCCGATCACGCTGATCAAGCTGAAAGAGGTCTACGAATTCTTCGAAGACACCATCGATTGCTGCGAGGACGTGGCGGACGTGCTGCAGAACGTGACGGTGAAGAACAGTTGAGCGGGCGCCGATGACACCCTGGACACTGGCGTTCCTGATCATTTCGATCGCGCTGATTTTCGACTACATCAACGGGTTTCACGACGCTGCCAATTCGATTGCGACGATTGTGGCGACGCGGGTGCTGACCCCGTTACAGGCGGTGGCGTGGGCGGCATTTTTCAATTTCGTGGCGGCGTTCGTGTTCGGGACGGCGGTGGCGCGGACCGTGGGTAAGGGGTTCGTGAACCTGAGCCTGGTAACACCGTGGGTGATTATGGCGGGCCTGATCGGGGCGATTGCGTGGGACCTGATCACGTGGTGGTGGGGCCTGCCGACGAGTTCGTCGCACGCACTGATCGGCGGATACGCGGGCGCGGCGATGGCGCACGCGGCCTGGACGAAGGGCTTCCAGCACGCGCTCGACGGGCTGATCGTGGGGCAGTGGCCGCTGACGGTGCTGTTCATTTTCTGCGCGCCGCTGATCGGACTGGTTTCCGCCTACGCATTGATGATCGCGGTGTTCTGGCTCTTCCGTTCCACCACTCCGGCGAAGATGGACGTGTATTTCCGCAAGCTCCAATTGGTGTCGGCGGCGATGTTCAGCCTGTCGCACGGGTCTAACGATGCGCAAAAGACCATGGGATTGATCACGGGCGTGCTGGTGACCTCGGGATTCCAGAAGAGCTTCGACATCCACGTATGGGTGATTCTGTCGGCGCACGCGGCGATCGCGCTGGGGACGCTGAGNNGGCAGTGCGGTGGGGCATGGCGGCCAATATTATGTGGGCCTGGGTGATGACCATTCCGGCCGCAGCGCTGATCGCGTGGGCGGCGTTCACGGTGCTGCATTTGGCGGGGGGAGTGTAGGGGAGAAGTGCGAGCCGCATAGCAGCCGGTTCTTAGTCCGAATCCACGACGTGTTCTGTCTCCCGGAGCGGGCCCAGGTGCGGGTTTTTCCGCAACATTCTCACGCACGTATTCCATCGCAGCAGCGAATCGTCATTCCCAGGCGGGCGCAACAACTCGGCTTTCTCGTACCACTCCATGGCGTGCCGGAATAGCGAATGCACCACATGACCCGACCGGTAATCGCCCTGCCGCAGCAGCGCCATGGCGCGCCGCTCTTCCACGATGCCGGAATAATACGCGCGGTCGTATTCCGATTTCAGGCCCGCCACCACGTCCATCGCGTCTTTGGCGCTAATGCCGCGGTCGAACTGGTCGGTCAGCGCCAGAATCAGCAAAACCAAGGCCGTTTGGTGATCGGGCTCCACTCCCAGCACGTCGCGGCAGATGCTCTCCGCCTGCCACGGCTCGCTCAGCAGGCGGTAGCGCTCCGCCTTGCCAATCGCTCCCGGAACCGCGTCCTTCGATAGTGGTTTCAGCGTGAACATCATCCACCTCCCGAGTGCCTACGGGCGAGACTACGCCCATCGAAGCCCGAATGCAAGCGCGGCATAGCCTACCGCCATTCGCCGGTAATGCCCGTACGTTCGCCGATATTTGTGGACCCCCTGGCCGCCGGGTTCGTACGCCTGGGATATGGAGCCATTCACCCGTCGCGAAAATCCGGCGGCTCATCCCGCCAATCGGCGTTTCGTCGGGGATCCGGACTCTTCCGGAGGCGAGGCTGCTAACCTCAAAACGGTACAATACGGATTCACTCCATGTTCCGATACCTGCCTTTGATTCTGAAGAACTGCTGGCGTAACCGGCGACGGACCGTGCTCACCATCGCCAGCATCGGTATTTCCATGTGCCTGCTGGGCGTCATGGTGGCGATGTTCCACGCGTTCTTCCTCAGCGACCCCACACCCGAACAGGCGCTTCGGCTGGTGGCGCGCAACCGCATCTCCTTCACCGTCTCCATGCCGCTCTCCTACCGCGCCCAAATCAAACAGGTGGCCGGGGTGCGTACGGTGATGGTCTCCCAGTGGTTCGGCGGTGTATATAAGGACGCGCGCGACCCCAAGAACCAGTTCGCCCGCTACGGCATTGAGCCGGACAAACTCTTCACCATCTTCAGCGAGTTCCACATGCCCGAGGATCAGAAGAAGGCTTTCGAGCGCGACCGCGCCGGCTGCGTGGTGGGCCGCGACCTCGCCAAGACCTTCGGCTTCAAAGTAGGCGACCGCCTCAATATGACCGGCGACATCTTCCCCGGCAACTACGAGTTCACCATCCGCGGCATCTTCGACAGCCCGCGCAGCAGCAACGAAATGTATTTCGATAACGAGTACCTGGAACAGACCATGCCGGAGCGGCGGCGCGGCAACGTCATCATGTACGACATCCTGATCGACAACCCCGCCAACTCCGCGCGCATCGCGACCGCCATCGACAATCAGTTCCAGAACTCCACCGCGCAGACCAAGACGGAATCCGAGCAGGCCTTCGTGGTGGGCTTCCTGGCCCTGCTGGGCAACGTCAAGATGTTCCTGCTGGCAATCTCCGGCGCCGTACTGTTCACCATCCTGCTGGTTTCGGCCAACACCATGGCCATGTCGGTGCGCGAGCGCGCGCGCGAAGTGGGCATCCTGAAGACTCTGGGCTTCACCCCTGGTTCCATCCTCACCATGATTCTCGGCGAGGCCTGCGCCATCTCCATGGCCGGCGGCATCCTCGGCTACCTCATCTCCACCCTGCTGATGCAAGGTGTGGCCAAGAGCCCGTTTGGGGGCTTCCTGCCGGTAATCCATGTCTTCGATCCTTCGGTGGCGCTCGTATGCGTTTTGGCGGCAGGCATTATCGGCGTGATGAGCTCCCTGGTGCCGGCATTGAACGCTTCCCGCACCACCATCGTCGAAGCCCTTCGGAGTACGGACTAACCGCCATGGCTATCCCTCTCGCTTACAACCTGCGCAACCTGGTGGTCCGCAAGACCACCACCATCATGACGGCCCTCGGCATCGGTCTCACGGTAGCCGTATTACTGGCGATCCTCTCGCTGGTGAACGGCCTGCGCTCTACGCTGTCGGTTTCGGGCGACCCGCTGCACGTGTTGGTGCTGCGCCAGGGCGCCGAGTCCGAACTGGTCAGCCTCTTCACCCGCGCGCAGTTTCAGGACCTGAAGTTCAAGGCCGGCATCGCAACCGGCAGCGATGGCCAGCCGCTGGCCTCCATGGAAGTGGTCACGGTCATGATTCTGGACAGCGTTGACAATCCCGACGGCGCCAACCTCAACGTGCGCGGCCTGGACCAAAAGGGCGTAGAGATGCGCTCCAACGTGCATATTTCGAGGGGCCGCTGGTTCCAGCAGGGTCAGAAGGAAGTGGTGGTCGGCAAGTCTGTAGCCAGCCGCTTCCCCGACGCCCAGATCGGCAGGAAGGTCCACTTCGGCCACAGCGAATGGGAAATCGTCGGTGTGATGGATGCCGGCGGGGGCGTGCAGAACAGCGAGGTGTGGGGCGATCTGAACCAAGTCAGCGCCGACCTCAACCGCGTCCAAACGGTCAGTTCGTGCCTGGTCAAAGCCACCGACGCCGTCGCCGCCAAGGCCCTCGTCCAAAACCTCAATGACGACCAGCGCCTGGCCGTCCACGCGATGCCGGAGACGGAGTATTACGACCAGCAGACCGGCAACGCCAAACCGCTGGAATATACCGGCTTGATCGTGGCAGTGATCATGGCCATCGGCAGCAGTTTCGCCGCCATGAACACCATGTACGCCGCGGTGGCGCGGCGCGCCCGTGAGATCGGCACCTTGCGCGTCCTGGGCTTCTCGCGCGGCAGCATCCTCTTTAGCTTCCTGGTGGAGTCCGTGCTTCTCTCCACGCTGGGCGGGCTGCTCGGTTGCCTGCTGACGTTGCCGCTCAACAGCGTCACCACCGCCATCGGTAACGGAAACTTCGCCGAGATGGCCTTCAGTTTCCGCGTGACCCCGCAGATCATGCTCGTCGGCGTTGTTTTCGCCATAATCCTGGGTAGCGTGGGAGGACTGTTCCCCGCCAGCAACGCCGCGCGTAAACAAATCCTCACCGCGCTACGGGAGGTGTAGGCCCGTCATGGATGCCGAACTCAAAAACCTGCAAATCGACCGCACCCGCCGCCGCTCGGGACCTTCCAAATGGGCCACCATGTGGATCGTCATCGGGGTCCTGCTGCTGGTGGGCCTGGGTGCTTGGCAACTGCTCTCGGGCAAACTCGATTCCTCGCCTGTGGTGGAAGTGCGCCGCGTCACCGCCGTTTCCGCCGCGAACGCCCCGGAGGGCGTGATCCTCAACGCCACCGGCTACATTGTGGCAGCCCACAGAATCGAGCTGGCCGCCAAAGTGGTCGGCAAAGTGATCTGGATCGGTGTCGACAAAGGCGACCGAGTCAACGAGGGCCAGGTCCTGGTGCGCCTGGAGGACGACGAATATCAGGCCTACCTCACGCAGGCCAAGGGTCAGCTCGCCAGTCTGCAATCCAAGCTGGACGAAGCCACGCACGGTTCTCGCCCCGAAGAAATTGCGCAGGCGCTGGCCAACCTGGATTCCGCCAAGGCCGACCTGGAAAATGCGCGCGTGAACCTCGACCGCGCCCGCAATACGCTGCGAGACCACGTGGGTTCCCAGCAGACCCTCGACGATGCCGTGGGCCGCAACGACTCGGCGGTTCACAAGGTCAACGCGCTGCAGAAGGCCTACGAACTGGTGAAACTCGGCCCGCGCCAGGAGGAAATCGATTCCCTGCGCGGACAGGTGCAGCAGGCCAAGGGCGCGCTGGCGTACGCCGAGACCAACCTGGCCAACACCGTAATCCGCGCGCCGGTCACCGGCACCATTCTGGAACGCGCCGTGGAGAAAGGCGAATTCGTCACCACCAGTTTTGTGGGCGACCGCGGCGCCAAAGGCTACGTGGTTTCCATCGCCGACCTCAACGACCTGGAAGTGGAGCTCGACATCAGCCAGAACGATTTCGCCAAACTCCATTCCGGCCAGCTCGGCACCGTCACCACCGACGCCTTCCCGGACCTCAAGTACGACGGTTTCATTAAGGAGATTTCGCCCGAAGCCAACCGGCAGAAGGCCACCGTGCAGATTAAGGTGAAGGTGCAGAAGCCCGACAACCATCTGCGGCCGGAGATGAACGCCAGCGTGGCGTTTCTGGCCGAGAAGAAGCCGAGCAGCGATTCGGGCGTCGCCGCCAAAGCGGTTGTGATTGTCCCCGCCTCGGCCTTGAAGAGCGGCGCGGTGTTCGTGTTCTTCGACGGCAAGGCTGTGCGCCGCGCCGTGAAGACCGGCGCTACCAGCGGTCAGGGAATCCGCATCGAAGAGGGTCTGACCGGTGGAGAAGATCTCATCGTCACGCCTCCGCCCGGCCTGAAGGACGGCGACAAAGTACGCATTAAGGCATGAACCCTATGAGCGCAGCCATTATTGAAACCACTAAATTGACGAAGGAGTTCATCCGCGACGAGTTCCACGTGGTCGCGCTGAAGGATGTGACGCTCACGATCCCCAAGGGCGAGTTCGTAGCGTTAATGGGACCTTCGGGGTCGGGCAAATCGACGCTGTTGCACCTGATTGCGGCCATGGACCGGCCCTCCAGCGGTGAGATTCGCGTCCTGGGGCATTCCCTTCAGGAATTGAGCGATCGGGAGATCGCACATTGGCGGAATGAGAACATCGGGTTCATCTTCCAGCAGTTCAATTTGATTCCGGTGCTGAGTGCGATCGAGAATGTCGAACTTCCGCTCAAGCTCACCAATCTCAAGAGAGCCGAACGCATGGAGCACGCCAAGACCGCGCTAAACCTGGTGGGCCTGGGCGACCGGTTGCACCACCTGCCACGGCAGCTATCCGGCGGCCAGGAGCAACGCGTGGCGATCGCGCGTGCGATTGTCACCGACCCGGCCCTGATTCTGGCGGATGAGCCTACGGGGAATCTGGACTCAGCCTCGGCGCAGGAAGTGCTGACGATTCTGTCAAGGCTGAACAAGGAATTCGGTAAGACCGTGGTGCTGGTGACGCACGATCCGACTGCGGTGCAGTATGCCACCACGATGCATCATCTGGAGAAGGGGCAGTTGACCACGTAGGGCGGGCAAGCCGGCTGGAAAGCCGGCTGCGGCCAGAATTGGCCGCCCCACTAGCGTCCCACCCGGAACGCTTGCACCATGCGCTGCTTCTGAGAGTCCACGGCGGTCAGGGCGTATACGTAGTCACCATCCACGGCCAGGGCGCTCACGGCGCGGGAAGCGCGCAAATAGCGCCGCGATTCCATGGCGGCGCCTTCGGCGCGCGATTCCAGCACGCCGGCTCTCCAGGGCAGGTACACATCGTGGCCCGACCCGGTCAGCGCCAGTCCTGCGTGCCAGGTCAGATCGGCCTTTGCCACGGGATGCGCCGGGTCGCTCAGGTCGTATGAGCCCAGACTATAGGGCCAGAACTCGATCTCGAACAAGCGGTTGTCCTGCCACGCCAGCGGTCGCGGAAAGCCATACAGGAACTGCGCCTTGGGGTGATACTGCAACTGGCTGGTAACGACGGGCTGCGCGGGATTGCCGGCGTCGATTGCCGTCAGCGCGGAAGGAGAAGCCACGTAGAGGTACGAATCCCGCCGGCAGATGCGCATGGGCGGCTCGCCTTCGGTTGTGCCGGGGACCGGTGGCCGCATCTGGTCGATCACAACGGATGCCACCTCTCGCCTGGTAGCCACCTCGAAAACGTGGATGCTGGCCACGAGATCCTCCGTTCGGCCCACGTACAGAAACCGGCCGACGGACACGGGTGCAGAGGTGAAAGCGTGGGGGCGGACCGATCCAAGGGGAATCGTCTCGATGGACGCGTCCGGCTTCACGATGGTGATTTCGACTTCATCCACCGGTAGCCGCTTCTTCTCCCCCACCAGGAAAAGCGTGTCGCCCGCCATGGCGACCTTCTCGACGTCCCAATCCGAGCTGGTGGTCCAAAGCGGGATGTTCACTTCGCTGACCAGCTTCGGGTTCGATGGATGTGAGAAATCCAAAAAACGCACATCGCCATCCCGCGTGACCGCCACCCGGCCGCCGCACGCCACGATACCGGCGCTGCCCCATTCGTTGGCATTTCGGATTTCGAACGAACCAGCCGGCGCCACCTCGGGAAGCCACACTTTCGCCGCCTGCGCGGAGAGCAATGCCCCGCCTACGATGCCGGCGGCTACCAGCGCCAGGCCGCGGTTTCCCAGGTAGCGCTCGGGTGAGCGTTTCAGCAGAGTTGCAGAAGCGGCCGTCACCAGCATTGCCACCGCGCCGCACGCCAGGCCGGTCAGCCACACGAACCCGGCACTCCTGGCCGCGAGCACCAAGCCGCCACTGCTTTCAAAAAACGGCAGCCAATAGATAAACCTCGAAAATGGCGCCAGGTCCGTGAAGTAGCTAATCAGGCCCATCAGAGTGATCGCTACCACGCCCATAGCCCCCGCCACCTTCGCCGACCGGTCCAGCAGCACGGAGAAGAACAGCGTCAGCGCATACACGCACCAATAGCGCGGGAACAGAGTGAGCGCCACTGCCCGGAAACCCACTTGTTCGCGGATCGCCAGCAGCCCGGTGTCCGCCGTCAGCGGCGGATTGACAAAGCCCAGTCCCACGATGGCGGCCATCATCAGCGCCAGGGCAACGGTACCGGCCAGAAACTTCATCCACACGATAGTGCCCGGCTCGACCGGCCTCACCAGCAGGTAGTCCAGCGTTTTCATGTGACGCTCGCGCGCGATCTGCCCGATTCCCAACCCGATTGCCGCCACTACCGCCAATAGCGGCAGCAGGAGTGCAATGTAGCCGCTTTCGAATGAGCTTCGGTATTGCCGTGAATGAGACAGCAGTTCCAGCGCCGCTACCAGCGCGAGCGAGCCCAGCACCCACCCGCGCAGGTCGCGCACTTCTTTCCACAGTAGCGGTCTCATGCTCGCTCCTTGGCGCTCACCACTTCGACGAATGTCTCTTCCAGGCTCAGGCCCGATGCCAGCTTGAGGTCTTCCACCGTTCCCGATTGCACCAGCCGCCCTTCGTCGATGATGATGACCTGGTCGGCCACGCGCTCCACTTCGTGCAGCAGGTGCGAGGAGAACAGCACGGTGCGGCCGTCCTGCTGGATCAACTGGATGATGCTCCCCAGGAAATCGCGCCGCACCAGCACGTCGAGCCCCGTGGCGGGCTCGTCGAGAATCAGCAGTTCCGGATCGCCGCCCAGTGCCAGCAACAGCGCCAGTTGCGCCAGCGTGCCGCGCGAAAGATGGCGCACTTTCTGCTCCCGGTCGATCGAGAACTGATCGAGTAGTGAATCCACGCGTGCCTGGTTCCAGCGCCGGTAGAAGCGGCCGGTGAACCGGATCAGTTCCTTGACCTTCAT
This sequence comes from Bryobacterales bacterium, assembly GCA_003152325.1. Taxonomy (GTDB): domain Bacteria; phylum Acidobacteriota; class Terriglobia; order Bryobacterales; family Bryobacteraceae; genus PALSA-129. The sequence continues at coordinate 9,690 of PLZX01000165.1, forward strand.
CCAGTCGTAGAATACCGGCGATTCGGAAACGTACCCGACGCGCTGCATCAGGGAGGTGTGATCGCGGCGGCTGTCGAGACCGAGCAGGGTGGCGCGGCCGGCGGTGGGGTCGAGCAGGTTCATCATCAGGCGGATGGCCGTGCTCTTCCCCGCCCCGTTGCGGCCCAGGAAACCGCAGACGCTTCCGGTGGACACTTCGAACGTGAGCGAGTCCACCGCCAGGCGGCGCCCAAATCGTTTGGTCAGTCCTTCGACGGCAATCGCGGCGCGGCTCATGCCGATTGCTCCCTTCTCGTGTGGAGGCGTTTTTCCCAGAGCGCCCGCACCTGCTGGTCGGTCAACCCAAATTCCTTGGCGGCCGCCAGCGCCTTCTGCAACATCTCGCTTACCGTGCGCAAGCGATGCTGCCCGCTGAGCGCTTCCGCGCAGTCCGATACGTACGTGCCGGCGCCGCGGCGCTTTGAGAGCAGGCCTTCGTGTTCCAGTTCGAGATAGGCCCGTGCGACGGTGTTGGGGTTGATGAGGTGCTGGCAAGCCAGCGCACGCATTGACGGCAGTTCTTCGCCAGCCTGCAACGCACCGGCCGCGATAGCGTGGCGCACTTGCTCGACAATCTGAAGGTACATGGGAATCGGACTGGCGGATTCGAGTCTAAAATGCATGGGGCCGGCTCACTGTATCCATACATTGATACAGTGACCGGCCCCCAAACAAGTTCTCTTTGGTTAGGCTCAGAACGTAAAGCGAACGCCTAACTCGCCCCAGAGCGAGCGTGGAATGGTGGTGGAGCTTGGGTTCAGGAATCCGGCGGGGTGGCCGAACGTGGACGCGCTGGCAATGCTGCCGTTGAAGTCGGCGCCGTAGTTCGCGCGATTGGTCAGGTTGAACGCCTGCGCTACCAGTTGCAGCTTGGCGCGCTCGCCGAAATTGATATTCTTCGACAGCCGCAAATCGAGCTGGAAGAATGGATCCCCGCGGAGCGGGTCGTACGCCGCGATGGTGCACGCCTTGGTGACGCCGTTCAGGCCATAGAAGCAGTTCTGCGCTCCCGTGTTATTGCCGGCAAACGCAAACCAGTTGGTGGGCGTAGCGGTGGGAACCACCACGGCAACCGTCGTGCCGCCGCCGGTGCTCAAGGTGTTCGAAGAGTTGGTAGGGCTATACGGGCGCGCCGAGCCGAACTGCATGATGGGGGCGAACTGAATTCCCTTCCACACGTCGATGATCCCGCTCACCGTGATGTGATGCCGCTCATCGTTGGGGTTCGGGCCCCACTCATAGCTGGCAAAGGGGTTCGTGGCAAGCCGCGGATAGTTGCGGAATGAGGTGCCCCCGCTGTCATAGGAATAGGCCCAGGCCAGCGTGTAGTTTGCGACCAGCGAAAAGTGATGGCTCATCCGCTGGCGGTAGCTGAAATTGATGCCGTCATAATGGGAACGGCCAATCGACTGTTCGTCGCGAACGCTCGCCAACTCCGGCTGTGTCGAATTAGCAAAATAGGGGTCCAACGGACGCTTGCAGCAGACCCCGTTCACCGGCACTTCCTGGTCGATGTTCATGGTCTTGTTCTCGTGCAGCCCGAGGACGTGCGTGTATTCGGCCTCGAACACCGAGTTTCGATTCAGCGACCAGCTATAACCAATGTTGAACTCTTCCGTGACCGGATTCCGGTAATTCGGGTCCATCAAACGCCCCACGCTGCCCCCCACAAGCTGGCTGGAAGGAGCGGGCATCACCGGCATGGGATCGATACCGTAGCGCCATTTCCCCAAGGCAATGCCGGTTCCCGTCACGATATCGCCGGGAGACGACAGGCTGATGGCGCTCTGGAAAATGGTCGGGTTGGCCATCTGTTCCATAAACAGCGGGATATTCTGGAAGATGTTCCCGTAGTAGAGCCCAAACCCGCCGCGCAGAACGTGCGCGCTGTGCCCGGTGATGTCCCAGGCGAAGCCCACGCGTGGGCTGAAGTCCTTGTTGTCGTCGTGCGGCACACTGCTGACGTAGGGATTCGAAACCGGGCTGTTGAGCTGGACCAGTTCCTGGTAGGTGCGGCTGTTCTTGACGTCCGAGCCTCCCACCATGTTGTAGTCCTTGTCCCAGCGCAGGCCCAGGTTCACCGTCAGCCGCGAGGATACCTTCCAGTCGTCCTGAAAATAGAAACCAAGCTGCTTGGTCGCGACTAGGAAGTACGGGTTGCCGTTGGCTTCGGTCATGGCGTTGACTGCGCCGGGGGTGGCGAATTTCTGTGGATAAAGGGTGGGATTATTCAGGATCACGCTTGGAAGGTCCGTAAAGTCGATCTCGAGGGTCGAACTGAACTCGAAGAAGCCGCCCTGCTGCGGCGTATTGATGAAGTCGACGCCGCCTTTCAAAGTGTGCTTGCCGATAGTCCTGGAAAAGTCGTCGCGGAACTGCCACTTCTTCTGCCAGGACTGCTGCGGAACGTTGGTGTTGGTGCCGAACGAGATGGAGTCCGGGAAGGTCACCAGCGGCGCGCTGATATTGCTGGCGATCAGGTTATTCCAATATTGGTAGCCTGCGGTGAACTGGTTCACCGAGGTCGGTGACAGCAGCGAGTTCAGTGTCACGTTCGCCACAATCAGATGGTTGGTGGTGAAATTGCCGTTGGTCAGNNCTGTTGATGCTCCAGTCCATGCGCGCGTTGTAGCGGGTCTCGTAGAACGGGGTTGGGATAGAGGTGGCGGGCTGGGCGGCGAGGCCCGCATTCTTGGCCAGCAGCAGCTCGTTGTATGCAGTCCCGGTCTCTTCCAGGTTCTGGCTCTCGCGCTGGCGCTCGATGCCGAAAAAGAAGAACAACTTGTCTTTCTTGATGGGACCGCCAATGGAACCGCCGAACTGCTGGCGGCTGTAGTCGGGGTGGGCCAGAGTGTAGCCACCGGTGCCGTCCGGCACCTTTTCGTCCGTATCCAACGCCTGGTTGCGGAAGTAGCCGAAGGCCGAACCGTGGAAGCTGTTGGTGCCCTGCTTGGTGATCATGTTGATGGCCGCGCCTTCCGACCGGCCGTTTTCGGCTGAAAACCGCTGCGTGCTGATTTGGAATTCCTGCACGGCGTCCAGCGGAAGCTGCATTACCGGGCCGCCGACGGTGTTGTCCTTGTTATCGATGCCGTTGACGGTAACATTTACATTGCGCCCGCCGGCCCCGTTGACCGAGAGAATTGCATATCGGGCCTTGGTGGGGTCGTAAGAGTCCGCGGCTTTTACGCCTGGGGCCAAATAGGCCAGATTGGCCACATCGCGTCCCACCATCGGCAACTCTTCCACCTCGGTCGGCGTGATATTCTGGCTGACGCTGCTCTTGCCGAGATCCACCAGCGGAGCGGCAGCGGTGATTACCACGGTTTCGGTCGGCGCACCGGGACTCAGAGTCGAGTTTACGGTCGCCGTCTGTCCCACCAGCAAATCGACGCTCAGGACCTGCGAGGCGAATCCCGGCTTGGTCACCTTCACGGTGTACGCACCGGCGGAAAGGAGATCGAACCGGTAATTGCCCACACCGTTAGTGGCCTCCGTGCGCTTCTCCCCGGTGGCTTTGCTGGTGATAACCACGTCGGCTCCAGGCACCACTCCTTGTGATTGATCAAACACCGTACCCTGGATTGTTCCGCTGGCGGTGGCCTGGGAGAATGCATTCCCCGGGCTGAACAGGGCCAGCACGAGGACCGTCAGATACAAGCTTAAGTGTCTTTTCATCTGGTTCTCCTTTTCTCCATATTGATTTGGCGCCGCATCGGGCCGCTCGGGTCATCCGCACCCTCAGCGCGGTCCAAGCATGCCGATGAAGCGCGAAAAGTTCCCTGGTCAGCTTTCATTCGCTTCGCCGCCCTCACATTGGGCGGCTCAATTGTGAAGAGAAAAACTGCCCACCCCTGCCGCAATTGGCCATCCAAAGCCCTTGGGCCCGTAAACTATTGAGCTGGACTTTTGAACCTAAATCTCCGTTATGACTCCACGCTTTTGGCCAGTATACACCCAAGCGGCCCGTATGGAGCATCCGAGAGTCTTTTTTGTCAAGCCTCGTTTAAAATGT
>PLZX01000254.1:0-2804 GCA_003152325.1 Bryobacterales bacterium
ATCGCGGACAAGTCTCCCCTGAGCAGGCGCCCCAGTTGCTCGCTCGATACTGACCGCGTCTCGGCCGTTTGCGGCGTGATCGCCGTGAAGAGAGCCTTCACCGGGATATCCGCCACCGCGCGGTGCAGTTCGCTCACGATCGAAGTCTCTTTGCCGAACGGCCATGCTCCCGTCAGCAGCTCGTACAGAATCACGCCCAGCGAAAAAACGTCGCTCGACGTNNGTGACAGTGGCCTCGGTGTTCTCGGCCAGTAGCGAGGCCGTGCCGAAATCCAGAAGCTTCAATTGCCCCGGCTGTCCACTTTCGGATGCCGCCACCAGAATGTTGCTAGGCTTCAGATCGCGATGCACAATCAAGAGCCGGTGAGCGTAAGCGACCGCGTCGCAGGCTTGCAGGAATAAACGCAGCCGCGCCTCCACGGATAGCTTGTGGCTGTCGCAATAGCGGTCCAGATGCTGGCCGTCCACGTGTTCCATCACCAGGTATGGATCGCCGGTCGAGGAAACCCCTCCATCCAGGAGGCTGGTGATATTCGGGTGATGCAGCGTCGCCAGAAACTGTTTTTCGGTTTGGAAACGCCGCAGGAACTCCGGCCCGGCCAGGTGCGCGCCCATCACTTTCAAGGCCGCTGTCTGGCGAAACTGGCCGTCCGTGCGCTCCGCCAGATATACCGCGCTCATGCCGCCGCGGCCGATCAACTTCACCGGCCGGTATGCGCCGAACTGTCCGGATGGCATGGCGGGCTCGGGCTGCGCCTCCTCCTCAGTAGCATCCGGGCTCGCCATCGCCGCGTGTGCCTTGAGCAGCGTCGAGACTTCCGTGAAGAGTTCGCGGTCGCTTTGGCAACGCCGGTCCAGCCATTGAATCCGGTCCTCGCCATCGGGAAGCGACAGTGCTTCGTGAAACAGGGACTCGATCTGCTGCATGCGTGCCATTCATTCACCTTTGCTCGGGGCCGGCAACGGTGGTTGCATTCGGCGGTAGAGCCATGTCTTGGCGAATTGCAGGTCGCGATCCACCGTCGCGCGGGTCACCCCAAGCAGCTCCGCCGTCTCCTCATTGCTGCAGCCCAGAAAGAAGCGGAAATCCACCACCCGTACCTTGCGTTCGTCCAGGATTTCCAACTCTTGCAGTGCCTTGTCCAGAGTCAGCACGTCCTCGCCGGAGGCGTCCACCCAGGCCAGGCCCGGGTGCAGGGGAACGCGCAGGGATGCCCCAGGCCGTTTGGCAGCCTGCGAGCGCCGCGCGTAATCCACCAGAATCCGGCGCATCAGCAGCGCCGCGAACGTGAAAAAGTGCCGCCGGTCCGTCAGTTGCAGCTTTCGCTGGCTTGCCAGCCGCAGGTAGAGTTCGTTTACCAGTCCGGTGGCTTGCAGCGTGTGGCCGCGGCTTTCGTGGCGCAGATATCCAGCCGCAATGGTGTGCAGTTGGTCGTACGCCAGAGAGGCCAGGCTATCCAGAGCTGTGCCGTCGCCTTGTTTCCAGCGCGACAACAGCGTCGTGATTTCTCCGGGTCCGGGGTTTTCCCAGGGCATTGATTCCCTATCCGGTCTATCTTACCCTGAAGCCCGGCCCGCTTTTATGATTAGTGCTGCACGGTGACGAACACGCCGGACTTTGAAGTAAACCCGTTGTACGTAGCCGAGAGCGCATTATCGCCGTCCGGCGCGGCAGCCGGAACTACTACGTTGAACTGGAACTGGCCCACCGCCACCAGCCCGGCGAAAATCACCTGGCAGGGAAGGCCGCCGATGGTGACCACCGGCTTCGTCGGCAGGTTGCCGCCCTGGCTCGACGATCCCGGCGTGATCGTTTGGTCCGTCAGGCCGAATCCATTGGCATAGAGCACGATGAGCTCACCCGGTTTGGCTGGCGTGGTGAGGCCGGGATACAGGCTCGTCGGCCCCAGGTAGCAGGTGCCGTTGTTCACGTTAACGCAATCCCCGCTTCCGTGAAGCGCCGCAGCGTACTTGTCGCTGTTGAACGCGAAGAAGCCGAGCGAGTTGGTCTGCATCGTTACGGTCGTAAGCGCGCCCGTGCCGAACCCTGTCTTCACCTGCACCGGCACGGTCCCGGTGGAGGAATCGAGCGGCGTCAGGATGTTGATCTGCGCCGGGCTGATGAAGTAAATGTACGCCGGCTTGTTGTTGACCGTGGCGCTCACGCCGTCCAGGCTGGTTGGCATGTTGCCGGTGACCGGATCGAAGTCGCCGCCGCCCCAGATCCGCGTGGTCTGCGAGAGATTGCTCCCCTTAATCTCCACCCACGTATTCTGCGAAATGGTCGCCGCCTCGCCGGTGGCGTTCAGAACCTGGGTGGATACCGGCGTGCTATCCGTGAAAGTCAAAGACGCCGCAATCTTCGGTCCGAAGACCGAAGCCAGCGGATGCTGCGGCACCTGGGCAAGCCCGGCCGTTGCACTCGCGAATAGCAATGCTGTAGTGATTAGAGTCGATTTCATGGGTCCCCTCGCTGATTTAATTTTAAGCTACCCACGGGCTCTTACAACCAATCGGCTCTAGAATTTACCCTTGCTAAGGCGCGTGCGAACCTGCCCGCTGCCGGATCTGCCGCAGGGTTTCCGCCACTTCCGGATCCTTGCCGCCGTCCAGTTCCACGGCCAGCCGCGCTTCCCACTCGGCCTCCTCCCCGCGCGCCTGCAGCGCCAGCACTTGCGCCAGCGTCCAATGCGGTTTGAACCAATAGGGAAACGCCAGGATGGCCGCCCGCAGACACCGCTCCGTGCCCCCGTAGTTGTTTTCGAGAGCCGTCAGTTGGGCCGCGTTGTACCACGCGTTGAACG
>PLZX01000254.1:2862-10045 GCA_003152325.1 Bryobacterales bacterium
AGCCAGGTAAGCCAGCGCCAGCCCGATCACCGGCGCCGCAGCCAGCCATACAATGCTCGGGCGCGATGCTGTCGCTTCGCTCGCGAGTCCCACCGCCAGCGCAATCGTCGTAAAAAAGAGGACTGCCGTGGGTACGGTCATGGCTGTGAACTGTTGGCTGACGATTCCCGCTGCCAGGGCCGCCGCCAGGCACGCCGCCACCTCCAGGTTCCGGCGCCTCAGCCGCCAGGCTGCCGCGAAGCCCGCGCCGCACAACCCGAACAACACCAGGAGTCCCGGTATTCCCTGCGCTACCAATGCGTCCAGAAACATGTTGTGCGGCGATTCGTGCGCGAAGTTCGGGTAGGCTCCGGCGAGTTCCTTCGATTCGAAGTGCGGGAAAGTGCCGCTGAAAACTTCCGGCCCGTAGCCCGCCGCCGGCCGCCGGATCCCCATCCGAAAACTGTCGCGCCACAGCAGCGGCCGCGCGCCGCCCCACGGATCTTCCACGAACCACCGAACCCGGCTGCGCAGTTGCTCGCCCGGTGGTGAAACGTAGAAGCCCACGCCGCCCACCGCCAGCACCGCCGCCGCCAACAACCATCGGCGCGGGATCCGGTACCCGCTCCACCCCACCCAAAGCGCGCCGCCCGCCCCAAGGCCCAGCACCGCCGCGCGCGTGCCCGTCAGCAGCATCGCCACAAACGCCACCGCCGCAGCTATAGCCGCCATCCGCCTCCACAGCGCGCGCGTCTCCCATTGCGCCAAAGCCAGGCTCAGGAAAACCGCCATCAGCAGCCACGTCGCGAAATAACTGGCGTAGCCCATGGTTCCCGGCGGCCGCACAATGGTCCAGATTCCTTCGCCCACGTGGTACGCTGCCGCCGGTTGGAACGGGTCCCAGCCGAAGTACTGTGCAATGCCGTACGCCCCGCTCGCCATCGCGGCCGCAGCCACCGCGCGCAGCATCGTCTTCGCGCGATCCTCGCGGCCCGCCACGTTCCAGGCCACCATCGCCGCAAACAGCAACACCGCCGCCTGCGTCACCGCACCGTATTCCCGCCACGTGCTGCCAAATACCGATAGCGCCCGATTCGCCGAGAAAACCGTCGACACTCCCAGCGACACCAGGCTTGCCGCCAGCCAAATCCAAAGGNNGCCACCTTGGGCGCTACGTCGAAGTAAAACATCTGGCCGGGTGTAATAATTAACGCAATCAATCCCGCCAGGACGGCCTGTAGCAAAGCCATATCGGTTACACTATCTCAGGAATTCGATGTCAGAGTCATTCGACGTCTTTCGCTACACCAGCTACCTCGGCTCTCGCTGGCGCTGGATCGCCACCAGTTGCGTGGTCGCCGTTGCTCTCGCGCTGGCTGTCAGCCTGGCGATGGAGCGTCAATACACCGCCATCACTCAAGTTGTCATTGAGCCGCCGGCAGGCTCCGACCTCCGCGCCGCCATGACCGTCTCCCCCATCTACCTGGAATCCCTCAAGACTTACGAGCATTTCGCCGCCGGCGATCAGCTTTTTCAAAAAGCCGCAAGCGAGTTCCAGCTCCGCGCGCATTTCGGCGCGCGCCCCATCGAAACCATCAAGAATCGCGTCCTGCGCGTCGGCATCGTGCGCAATACCCGTATCCTCGAGATCGCCGTCACTTTGCCCGACGCCGCTAAGGCCCTGGCTATGGCCCGCTACCTGGCGCAGGCTACCGTCGACATCAACCGCACCATGGTCGTCGAAGGCGACCAGGATCTGGTGGAAGGCATCGCCCGCCAGGAGCGCGACGCGCGCGTCAACCTGACCACCGTCGACACCGCCTGGGCCCGCTTGCTCGCCGAAGAGCCGGTTGCCACCCTCCAGGCCGCTACGAACAAATCCGGGGAACTGCGCTCCACCGTCCAGCAACAGATGCAGGCCACCGAGCTCGAGATCGCCGATTCCGGCGAGCGCCAGAAACACCTCACCGCCGCTCAGCAGGTCGATGCCCGCCAGGAAGCCGGCGACGCCTCCGCCCGCCTCGAAGAAATGCGCAAGCAGTTGCAGAACATTGACCGGCAGGATGCCGAACGCGAAAAACTCCTGGCGCTTCGCATGGCCCACCGCGACAAAATGGAAGCCGATCACAAAGACGCGCAGGCCGCGCTCGCCTCTCTTGAAACGCGCCTTCGCGAGGCCCGCGGCGAGGCCGGCTACCGCGGAGATCGTTTGAAGATTATCGATCCCGGCGTCGTGCCTGAGCGGCCTTCCTCTCCCAACCTGCCGCTCAACGTCGCCGCCGCGCTGCTGCTCGGNNCTGTCGCGAAAGGCCGGGATGGATAGCGCCAGCGCCGTAACCGCCGGGATTCGCGGCCGGCTGCTCGCTCCCATCGTCCTTGGTGTGTGGGCCGCCGCCATTGCGCTGGCTCCAAGTCTGCCCGCCAAAGCCCTGCTGGCCGCGCCGGCCGCGCTGCTGCCGTTCGTTTGGTGGATGCTCGCCACCCCCGCGCGCTGGCTCACGGTGTTTCTGGCAGTGGCCCTGCTGACGCCACCGCTCCCGATCGCTATCGGTGATTCCGGACCCAATCTCTGCTTGGCGTTTGCCGCCGTCGGCCTGTTCGCCGGGCTTCTGTGGCTGCCCGCGTGGCGCTTCGTGCCGTCGGGGCTGGCCTCGGCCTTCGTTGCGCTCCTGGGCGCTCTGCTCATCAGTGTGGCGCCGGCCGCTTTCCATTCCGGCGCCGAAGCCGCCGCCGGAAGCCTCGCCCGCGTGGCGCTGTTTGGACTCTCGGTGTACGTCTTCTTCTATACCGCCTATGGCCCCGGACGTCACTCGCCCATCAGCCTGCGCTGCCTGTTTTGGATCGCCGCCGCCGCCGCCCTGTTTGCCTGCGTCGATTTTTATTTTCAGTTCCCCGCGCCCGCCGGTTACGGCCCGCAATTCGTCTGGCTCGATTCCGGCGTCTACCGCCGTGCGCAAGGACTGTTCTATGAAGCCAGCACGCTCGGGAATTTCTGCGCCTTCTTCCTGGTGATGATCGCCGTGGCGTTCTCGCGGCCCCGCGCCGAATCGCCCGTGTCGCGCAAAGCGCTGCTAGCCGCGGGCGCCGTATTCTTCGCCGCGCTGGTGCTTTCTTATTCGCGCGCTTCGCTGCTGTGCGTCCTGGTCGCTTGGTTCGTGCTCGCCTGGCGCAATCGCCGCCGCGTGCCGCTTGGCCGCGTGGCCCTCGCCATCTCGCTCGCCGCCTTGCTCGTCTGGCGGGTCTTTCCGGCCTTCGCCGAAATGTATTGGCTGCGCCTGTCGAATTCCGCGGAGTATTTCTTCACCGCCACCGAGGGTGTACTCTCCGGCCGCGTCGCCAGTTGGCGCACTCTGGCCGCCTGGCTCGCCGACAATCCGTGGCAGGCCCTCTTCGGCATCGGTTACAAGACTCTGCCCTATAGCAGCTATCTCGGCGGCCCGGTAGTCGCCGACAACATGTACCTCAGTCTGCTGGTCGAAACCGGCATCCTCGGCCTTGCCGCCCTCGTGTGGCTCAACATCGCCATCCTGCGCGCCGCCGCCCGCGCCAGCCATTCCCTGGACACGCGTGCCTCTTTCTGCGGCGTCTGGATGTTTTGCTTCTGGTGCGGCCAGATGGTCCAGATGCTCTCTGGCGATCTGCTCACCTACTGGCGCGTCCTGCCCGTCTATTTCTGTGTGCTGGCCGTCGCCGTCCGCGTATGAAGCTTCTTCTCCTCGATCAGTTCAGCGATCCCGGCGGCGCGCAGCAGGGCCTCTTGGAACTGCTTCCCTCCCTCCGTGCCCGTGGCTGGGAAGCAGTGGCCGGCCTGCCCGGCGATGGCGAATTGTTTCCCCGCTTCCGCGAAGCCGGCTTCGCAGCCGTCCGGATCCGCTGTGGTCCCTACACCCCCGGAAGCAAGTCGTTCGGGGACGCCGCCCGTTTCCTCGCCGGCACTCCCGTGCTCGCCCGCCAGATCCGCCGCCTCGCGGCCGGCTTTTCTCCCGATCTCGTCTATGTCAACGGCCCGCGCCTGCTCCCTGGCGTTGCCTATGCCGGTCTGCGCGTGCCGGTGCTCTTCCATTCGCACAGTTATCTGTTTCCCGGCCTCGTGCGCCGGTTGGCGGGCCTTTCGCTGCGGAAGTGCGGGGCGTGCGTGGTCGGTTCCTGCCGCTTCGTCGCAGATCCGTGGCGTCCTTTTGTCCGGCCCGATCGCATCAGCGTGATCTACAACGGTGTCGCGGGGCCAGAGGCGCCGCGGCCCCCCGGCCCGCCCTCGCGTACCCCCACCATCGCTTGCATCGGGCGCATCGCTCCCGAAAAAGGGCAACGGGAATTTGTAGCGGCCGCCGCCATCATCCGCCGCGCGTTTCCCGGTTGCCGTTTCGTGATCTATGGCGCCGCCTTGTTTGGAGAGGCCGGCACCCTGCGCTATGACGCCGAAGTGCGCGAGGCTGCCGCCCCGCTGGGCGTCGAGTTCGCCGGCTGGGTCACCGACGTCTACTCCGCGCTCCGTTCGGTGGACTTGCTGCTGGTGCCTTCGGCGGGCCACGAAGCCACCACCCGCGTCATCCTCGAAGCCCACGCCGCCGGAGTTCCCGTCATCGCTTTTCGTTCCGGCGGCATCCCCGAAGTCATCGAAGAGGGCCACGATGGATGGCTGGCCGGCTCCACCGAAGAGATGGCCGGCCGCGCCATCGAACTTCTCACCGGCGACCCTTCCCGCCTGGCCGAAGTTTCCAGCGCTGCACGCCTCACCTGGTGCCGCAAGTTCACTTTGGATCGCTACCACCAGGAGTTGCTCGACGCCATGCAACGTGCCAGCTTGGCTGTCCGGTAGCTGCCGCTACCAGGAATTCGCGCCGTTCCATACTTCCGGAACCGTGCGCACCAGAATCTTCAGATAAAGCCGCAGCGAGTACCGCCGCACCAGTTCCAGGTCCAGCGCGCGGCGGTCCGAGTACGTCAGCCGATTGCGTCCCGAAACCTGCCACAAACCCGCGATCCCCGGTTTCACCCGGAGAACCTCGTGCGCATCGGCGCCGTAGTAACGCTCGATTTCGGCTTCGGTAATCGGCCGTGGCCCCACCAGCGACATCTCGCCGCACATCACGTGCCAGAGCTGCGGCAGTTCATCGATCGAGTGCCGCCGGCAGAATCGGGCGAACTCATTGGTCACCCGGGGGTCGTCGGACCGCTTGTGTTGCGGCCCCACAGTGTCTTCGATGTACTCAATCCACCGGAGGCCCGCCGGCGCGTCGCCACCCCGCCCACTCCACATCGTGCGCAGTTTGATCATCCACAGCGCCTGTCCGTGCCACCCCACCCGCCGGTGGGCGATCAAGGGGCTGCGTCCCGACAGCAGCCACAACAACGCGGCGCACGGCAACAGCACCGGCGCGGCCAGCGCCAGCAGCGCCACCGACGCCAGCCGTTCGCACGCCTCCACCGCTTCCCACGTCAAACTTCGCTGCGGAACTGCCTGCCGAACTATTGGAAGAGTAGCCAAGTAGACCCCTACTCCTCGATCTTACCGGCACCCCCCATGAATCCCATGAAGACGTTGTAAATGATTTGTGAAAACGTGCGGTCGTCGCGGCGCTTACCCTTCAATCGGCCTCCATCTGGCGAGCAGGCCGTTTATCGCGCTATGTGAACCTTCGACAACTTGCGCGCGGGGGGGCCGGTTCGGAGAATGGAATCTGGACCTCCGTGACCGACCTTTTGCTAGCCTACATCTCCCAAGGGCAACTCCACCTGCAACGCGATGGCGGCGGCGAGATCCTGGAGAGCCCGTTCGGGCGTTCTCTGAGAGACCGCGCGGTCCAGATCTATAACCGCAATGCCTGGAAGCAGCAGGGCCGCGGAGGACAGAGCCTGAGCCGCGCCTTACGGGCGCCCGGGGACCGCGACCCGAGCGACTTCCGGGTCGCCGTAACGAGTGTCACGCGGGGGATCAATCCGGGCGAACTGTTGTACACGCTCGAAACCGACGAAATCAGCGGGGTGTTCACCAAGGACGCCGCCGGCGTTGAAAAGCGGCTGTTTCACACCGCCGATTTCCGCATTCGCCATCTTGACGCGCATCCGGACGGTTCCGAGGTCGCGGTATCGGTCCACTATGCCGGCGGAATGGCGAATCTCGCGGTGCTAAAGACGGATGGATCGGGCTTGACCGAGGTTACGGACGGCGAATCCGTAGACCAGGCGCCCCGTTGGGCGCTTGGGCCGGGACGCCGCCTGGTGTTTCAGAGCGCCGGCATCGGGCGGGACTCGCGGGGGCGTTACTCGGGTTTTGGCCCGTCCGCCGTGCAACAACTCGACCTGGATACGGGCGTTATCTCGTGCCTTGCCCAAGATGCCAATTTCGATTTTCTCTGGCCGCGGATCGGTGCGGATGGAACGCTGTACTACATCCGCAGGCCTAATAGCAACGCGCCGCAACCGGTCAACCCGCTGGCCGCTGTGCAGGAGACCGTCCTGCTGCCATTCCGAATCCTGTGGGTGATCGGGAGGCTTATCGACCTGTTCGTAGAACGGCGCACGGGACAACCGCTCTTCACCATGAAGGACGTCGCCGAAAAGGCCGTCAAGACTCCTTCTTCCTGGCTCCTGATGCGCCAAACGCCGGAATCCCCGGAAAATGTGGAGACGATTGCTGAGAGCGCCCTGTCGTTTGACCTCGCTGATGACGGCTCGGTGATCTACTCGAACGGGTTCGACGTATTCCGGATACCCGCGAATGGCGAGCCCGCAGCGAAGATTCTGGCTGGGGAGAACATCGACCTTATCGCCGCGCTGTAGAAGCCGGAACCGCCACCTTCGTTCATTGTGCGTTCACCCGCGATCCTTCACAATGGAAACGTGCGCATCCTGCTGGTGGAAGATGAATCCCGCGTAGCCGGCTTCATCGCCCGTGGACTGCGCGAACAGTCCTACGCCGTCGATATCGCGCGCGATGGAGAGCAGGCTGTTTACCTCGCCGGCGTCAACGACTACGACCTCGTCATTCTCGACGTGATGCTCCCCAACAAAGACGGCCACGCCGTCTGCCGCGAACTGCGCAGCGCCGGTTTCTCCACTCCCATTCTCATGCTGACCGCGCGGGCCGCCGTTGACGACCGCGTCGCCGGCCTCGATTCCGGCGCCGATGACTACCTCGCCAAGCCCTTCGACTTCAAGGAGCTCCTCGCCCGCCTCCGCGCCCTCCTGCGCCGCGCCAAAG
>PLZX01000128.1 GCA_003152325.1 Bryobacterales bacterium
CTGGTCAGTCTGAACACCAGCATCCTGCCGCGCGCGAATGAGATTGCGCTGGACCAGCGGGCGCTGGGGTTCACGGCGGCCATTGCGGTGCTGACGGGGATTCTTTTCGGACTGGCTCCGGCGCTGCACATGGCGAAGACAGATCTGATGGCTTCCTTGCGCGAAGCCGGGCGGGGCAACGCCATCGGATTCCGGCGCAATCGCTTGCGCAGCGTGCTGGTGACCGGTGAAGTGGCGCTGGCGCTGGTGCTGCTCTCGGGCGCGGGATTGCTGATGCGCAGTTTCTACCGGCTGCAATCGAAGGACCCGGGATTCGATCCGCACGGCGTACTCACGTTCCGCACCAACCTGCCCGAGGCGCAATACAAGACCGACGAGCAGCAGGCCGCCTTCTACCAACGCGCGCTCGACCGCATTCGAGCGCTGCCGGGTGTCTCGGCGGCGGGCGCGGCACAGATCTTTCCGCTGGCGGGCACTGACTACATCCTCAGTTTCGAGCAGTTGGGGAAGCCGCCGCTGCCGCCGGGCGATCAACCCAGTGCCGCTTACTACGCCGCGACGCCCGGGTACTTGAAGGCTTTGCGGATTCCCCTCAAAGCCGGCCGCGACTTCAACCCGCACGACGATGCCGCCGCTCCGCCGGTGGCCCTCATCAGCGAGAGCATGGCGCGCGAGTTTTACCGCAACCAGAACCCGCTGGGCCAGCAGATTCAGATGGCGAATGGGTCGAAGCCGGCCCAGATCGTGGGGATTGTGGGAGACGTCCGCGATGAGGAGCTGGAATCCATGGGACGCCCGGCGGTGTATGAACCGGCCGCGCAGGTGCCGTTCAACGGGATGTATTTCGGCGTGCGGACCGAGGGGGATCCCGCGGCGCTGATTTCGGGCGTGCGCGCGACCGTCCGGGAGTTGGACCCGGAGTTGCCGCTGGACGCGGTAGGAACGGTGGATTCGCTGGTGGAAACTTCACTCTCGCAGCGCCGCTTTTCCATGCTGCTGATGGCCATCTTCGCGGGGCTCGCGCTGGCGCTGGCGATGATCGGGATCTATGGCGTGATCTCCTACGCGGTGACGCAGGCAACCCAGGAGATCGGCATCCGCATGGCGTTGGGTGCGCGCCGCACCGACGTGCTGCGAATTGTGTTTGGTTACGCCGGAGTGCTGATGGGTGCAGGCCTGGTGCTGGGCCTCGGCGCTTCGATGGCGGCGGGGCGGCTGGTCGAATCGCAGCTATATGAAGTGAAGGCGACGGATGGGGCTACGTATGGGGCGGTGGCGTGCGTGCTGCTTATTACGGGCCTCGCGGCATGCACGCTGCCCGCGATGCGCGCGATGCGGGTGGACCCAGTGGTGGCGCTCAGGAACGAGTAAGGAGGGCAGGCGAGCACCGCCTGCCCCACCTTTCCCTCCGATCAGTTGTACGTCGAGTTGACCGAAACCGTCGCCCCGCCAAGCGCGAAGCCGGAATCGAGGCCTGTAGCGGTGAAGGTTTGGTAACTCGAGGTGTTGAACAGTGATGAGGACCCGGTGCCGGCCGGCAGAGCGGACAACACATAAGAAGGCACTGTGAACGACCCGGCGGCGACAGGGGGGTGGCGAAAGTGCGCGGCGGCGGAACGCCGGAGCCGGGGAGACTGATGACGCATGCCAGCAGGAGGGTGAAGACTATGGTTCGAGCCACGAACCAATCATACTAGCGGAGTGGCCGGGGCCACGGCGGCCCCGGCCACTGTCGATCAGTTCACGATCGTGTTGACGGTTTGCTGGGTGGCGCCAAACGCCGTACCAATGTCGAGATTCGGAGCCGTAAAGCTCTGGTAGTTGGTGAAACCCGACACCGTGGTATTGCCCGAGCCGGCCGGCAGGATGGCCAAGACATACGAGGGCACCGTAAACTGGAAGGCACTTTGCGGGGCGAAGCACGAGTAGCCACCGCTCACCGACTGCCCGGCTACGGTCGCCGACGAGCTCCCGCTAATGACAACGTAAGTACCCGAAGCCCCGCCGGTCCAGCTTACCCCTAGTCCCTGCGACCGGGTAACGGTTGCGGCCGCGGAGGAGTTGGTCCAGTTCAACAGAGGGTTGGAGAGGGTCACCGCTGCCGTGAACGCGCCGACGATTGGCGCGGTGGTGCCCCCGGTGCCATGGAACGTAAAGGTGCCGCCCGTAGAGGGGATGGCCCCAGCCGCCAGTTGCGCGAAGTAGATACCAGAAGAGGCCAAAAGCTGCGCAAGCGTAACCGTTCCTCCGACCGGCCCCGTCATGGTGACCGTCCCTGGGTCCATGGGTGTCGCTGTGGATGCGCTCCCGTTACCAACGGTCTCCGAGACTATGCATCCACCTAGTGAAACCGATCCACTGGAGGAGCCGAAAGTAGCCCCGGACACAGTTTGAAAGACCGCTTCGGCGAGGTCGGTGGTTTGAGTTGTGCCGGCGGTGGTTCCCGGCTGCACGAAGTGGAAGACGAGCACGGACCCCGTGTTCACCGTAGCCTTCCCGGCCAGAGTCTGCTGCAGGGTGCCAGTGGTTCCGAAAGCCGGGTCGGAGCAGGCGCCGTTGCCGATGGGGAAGGTGACGAAATTGGTGGGCACGCCGGCGGCGGTCACGCCCACCAGCGATACGTTGCAGCCGGTGGCAACTCCGAAGGGAATGGTGATATTCACCTGGTTCAAGCCGGGATAGCCGGACGGCCCCTGATAGGCAATGGTAGCGTCCAGGCCGCCGATGTAGATATGCGAAAGACCGAGGATTTGGTTGATATTCGAGGTGTTGTAGTTGGTATCTCTGGTGGGATCGGCGCCCAGGCCGGAACCCCACAGCACCACGGTGGTGCCGGGCGGGATGGAGTTGGTGTAGTTGTACAAGGCGCCGGTGAGGTTATTGGTGGCGACGCCCAGGCCGCTGCCGGTGCCGTAGTAGGCGTCGAAGCCCATGGCGCTCTGAACTACCTGGATGCTGAAGGGCGCGCTGGTCTGGTTGTTGTATGTCACCGTAACTTGGGCAGTGCCGAGGGGGGTGTTGGAGGGCAGCACGAGGGCGAGTTGCGCGGCGATGGCGTAGTAGAAGGCCGGAACGGTGGTGGTGCTGCCCACCGTGACCTTCACGCTGGCGCCGTTCGAAGTGGTCGGCAGGGGGCCATCTTTAAATTGCCACAGGACGGCTTGCGCGTTCGGATCGGCGAGGCCCGAGCCCTTGATGATAAAGAGCGACCCCTGCGCGATCCCGGCATTGGAAAAGCCCGCCGGAACCAGGCCGTAGTTGTTCAGGACTTGGGTGATGGTGGGGCCGGTGGGAGTGCCGGAACCTGCGAATGTCTGGTACTGCAAGCTGATCGAAGTTCCGCTTGTGGCTGTCACGAGCAGCTTGGCGTAGTTGCCGCCGTTGGTTTTCACTGCGAAGATATCGCCCACTGGGAGCGTGGCACCTGGAATCGCTGTCTTCGAGAAGAACGAACCGAGAGAAGAGAGGAGCGATTGCGTATACGTGGCGAATGCCGCGGCGCCACCGGGGCCAATGTTAAAGGCGGCTGCATTGCTTTGCGGAGTCATAGTGGTGCCGCTCCACAGGATGTCGCCACCGGAACTGCTGGTGGCGCCGGTGTCGAGATTCAAGGCGGTGCCGGCCGTCAGGGTTACGGTTCCACTCACATCGGCCAGGGCGGCGATGGGCAACGCCAAGGCCAGTGCGATAACGGTGATCGCGATCGTCGGAATTCGGTTGAGTTTCATTGATCCTCCTCCTGCAACGCTTTCCAGGCTGCCAGAGAGTATACACGGAAAGCTGTCTTTTATATACGCAGCAAACCCAGTTGAAATGGCTCATCGGGGTACAAGATGCAGAAGGAAAAGAAAATAAGCCAGTTAGTGTGAGAATGGCTTCGTTTCGCACGGGTGGGCGGCGGTGCGGTTCTTCACAGTTCTTGCGGATCGTGCCGATAAGGGAGGATGTAGCCAAACAATCCATGCTTGCCGTGATCGGTATTGCCGT
>PLZX01000340.1 GCA_003152325.1 Bryobacterales bacterium
TCCATTCTGGCGGCTTTGGGCGAAGCCGAAGCCGCCGCCGGCACCGCCGTCGAATCGGTGGTGGTGGGCCTGGGCGGGCCTACCATCCGCGGCGCCAACAGCCGCGGCGTTTTGGAATTGGGCTACGTGCGCGAAATCGATCAGCCGGATATCAACCGCGTGGTGAACCGCGCTTCCCGAGTGCAGTTGCAGGAAGACCGCATGCTGCTGCAGTTGTTCCCGCAGGATTTCGTGGTNNTCGGTGCAGGAACACAACGCCCTGGTGGGCGCCGTGAACCAGGCGCACCTGGCCGTGGAGGAAACCATCTTTGAAGCCCTCGGCGCCTGCTACGCCGCCGTGCTGCCCGAAGAGCGTCGAGAGGGCATCGCCGTTATCGATATCGGCGCCCAATCCACCCAACTGGTGGTTTACTACGGGGACGCCTTGCACCTGGCCTCTACCGTCCGCATTTGCGGCGACCACTTTACGCGCGACCTCGCGCAGGGCCTCTGCCTTAGCTTCGAAGACGCCGAACTGGTCAAACTGGAATACGGCGCCGCGCTCTCGGAGCCCAGCCCCGAAAACGTGCTGGTGGACCTGCCCACTCCCGAGAATCGCGACCACCGCCACGCCACCCGCCGCTTCGTCAACCAGATTATCGAAGCCCGCGCCGAGGAACTGTTCCGTTTCGTGCGTTCCGAACTGGCCCGCGTGGGGATGGATCGCGCCTTGATGGGCGGAGTCTTCCTCACCGGCGGCGCGGCCCGCCTGCCCGATCTCTGCGATGTCGCCGAACGCGTCTTGCAGTGCCAGGCCCGCTTCGGCCTGCCGTTTGGAATTCAGGACTGGCCCGAGACCCTGAACGATCCCGAGTGGAGCACCGCCGCGGGACTCGCCATGTACTCCGCCAAACTCAAGGCTCAGGAACAGCGGGCAACCGCCGGCTGGTTGGGAAAATTACTGAAGTAACTCGATTCGAGAGGGAGGAAACGATGGGGCTCATCAGCGACGCTGACATGGACGATCTGAAATACGAAATGGAAGAAGAAGCCCGCCTCGGGACGCGCATCAAGGTGATCGGCGTTGGTGGCGGAGGATGCAATGCCGTGGCGCGCATGGTGGAAGAGGGACTGGAAGGAGTCGAGTTCCATGCCATGAACACCGATCTCCAGGCGCTCACGGCCTGCCGCGTGCCCAACAAGCTGCAACTCGGCGCCAAGATGACCAAGGGCCTCGGCGCCGGGTCCAACCCCGACATCGGACGCCAGGCGGCGCTTGAAAACACCGACCGCATCGTCGAAATCCTTCAGGGCGCCGACATGGTCTTCGTCACCGCGGGACTGGGCGGCGGCACCGGCACGGGCGCAGCGCCGGTCATCGCTGCGCTCTCCAAGGAGCTTGACGCGCTCACTGTCGCTGTGGTCACCAAGCCTTTCGCTTTCGAAGGCCCGCGCCGCATGCGCCTCGCCGAAGAGGGTCTGGGCCGGCTCGCCGGCACCGTCGATACCGTGATCGCCATCCCCAACGACCGCCTGCTCGCGCTCGTTCCCCGCGGCACCAGCTTCTTCGACGCCTTCAAAGTGGCCGACGACCTGCTGCGCCAGGCCGTCCAGGGCATCAGCGACATCATCATCACGCCCGGCCTCATCAACCGCGATTTCTCCGACATCAAAGCCACCATGATCGGCATGGGCTACGCCATGATGGGCACCGCCATCGGCCACGGAGAAAAGGCCGCCGTGGAAGCCGCCCGCCAGGCCATCAGTTGCCCGCTGCTCGAAGATTCCCGCATCTGCGGCTCGCGCGGCATCCTCATCAACATCACCGGCTCCAGCCACCTGGGCCTCCACGAAGTCAACGAGGCCTGTTCCATCATCCGCGAAGCCGCCGCCTGCGAAGAAGTGCAGATCAACTTCGGCGTGATCATGAACGAAGCGCTGGGCGACGCCGTCAAGATCACGGTCATCGCCACCGGCTTCCAGCCGGAGAACGCCCCCATCGCCGACCGCCGCCCGATGCCCGAAATCCGCCAGCAGCCGCGCCTGCCGGAGCCAGTCATGGCACCCCCCATGGCACCTGCGCCAGCCATGATTGTCGAACCCGAGCCGGAGCCAGAGCCGGAAATGATCGCCGATGCCGAGCCGATGCTGGATCTTGATGACGTCGAGACGCCGGCGTATCTGAGGCAGGGCAGACTGCTGAACTAGAGCTGTAAACCGCACCTCTTTGGTGCATAATGGTGCTATGAGAACGGCAAACAAGACGGTACGGCAAAGCGTCAGCTTGCCGGCGAACGTCGCCGCCCAGGCTCGCGCCCTGGCGAAAAAGCGCCGACTGAGTACCACCCGGATGCTGGTGGAACTCATCGAGAGCGGGATGGAGGCGGAGAAGCGAAAACAGCAGGAATTCTTCGAGTTGGCCGCGCGCTTCCGACGCGCCACCGACCCGGAAGAAGTCACTCGCCTGGGTGATCAGATGGGCCGCATGGTTTTTGGCAACTGATGCCGAAAATCGACGATTGGGGCAATCTGCCGGCGGGTGTCCGGCAGCACTTGATCGACCGCATGCGGGACCGGGCGATCAGCATCGCTGATCTGAATCGCCTTCGACTGTGGATTGAATCGAGGCCCGAGGTCCCAGAGGCTGACTGGTACAAGGACTTTGGCTCGTTCAAGATTTGCGGCCACGGGAGGTTCCCGAAAACGTTCTTGGTCCGCGGTCAGCCGGCCAAGGGTCAGGCGCTCTAACTACCCCACTCCAACCATGCGATAATCGGATTTCCGTGAAAGCTCGCGTCTTCGTTTCTTACAAATCCACGGTCCTCGATCCGCAGGGCCAGACGGTCTGCGCCGCGCTTCGCGGACTCGGCCATCGCACCGTCTCCGATGTGCGCCAGGGCAAGGTCTTCGACATCGCCATTGCCGACGGCGTCACCCGCGAGGAAGCGCACAAGGAAATCGAGACCATCGCCCACGAGATCCTGGCCAACCCGGTCATCGAAGAATACCGGGTCGAGATTCTGGACTAGCGCCGGGCTGCCGATATAATGAAGCATGTGCGGAATTGTCGGCTATATAGGCTCGCATAAAGCTGTCCCCATCATCCTCGAAGGTCTCAAGCGCCTGGAATACCGCGGGTACGATTCCGCCGGCCTGGCCGTCTATGGCGACGACCACCAACTCGCCATTCGCCGCGCCCAGGGCAAGCTGCGCA
>PLZX01000108.1:0-17130 GCA_003152325.1 Bryobacterales bacterium
GATTGCAGACGGTGCAGAATGTACGCAAACTCACCAGCCGGGCTTTTACCGCAGCCTCCTCGTCCAGCCGGTGTCCACCGTGAGGGGCGATGCGTTGAACCACTCCAAAGGCAGGTTCAGCAGGAAGGTTTGCCCGTCCGGCGAGACATCGTACAGATTCCAAACTCCTGGAATCGGTCGCGTCTGGAAGAGGACCTTGGGCTCGTCGAAGGCGAACTCGCCGTCCTCCGGGTGGACTGCCACCGCCATCAGGCGGCCGCTTGCGGTCATATAGAACAATTCCTGCCCGTCTGCGCGCCAGCGGGCAAGTGCGCCGCCGCTGCTCGAGATCTTCCACCGGCGTTTGGTGCCATCGGTCAATCCCTCAAATGGCTGCACGTAGACTTCATTCCGCATGGTCTCATCGGACTGGTAAGCCAGCCACTTTCCGTCTCGAGACAACGTGGCGTAATCTTCGCTATAAACCGTGTCGAGCACCGGCGCGGCCCGGCGTTCGTTCAGCGCCAGGCCCCAGATATCGCTGTGTGTGCCCGGACTCAGTGTCGTCATCAGCAGGTACCTGCCGTCCCGGCTCCAATCCCGCGGGTACTTCGGATACGGGCTCTTGAAAAGCGGTTCCGCCTTTCCGCCGCTGACCGTCTTCGCATAGAGATCGTAGGGGCCATCCGGATTGCTGCCGTACGCGATGCGCGAGCCATCCGGCGACCAGACCGGAGAGCTTTCGTGTGCGGGAGTGTCGGTGAACTGCGTGGCTTTGCCGCCGGGCTCCAGAATCCAGAGATCGGCATTTCCGCCTTCCGGTCCCGGCTTCCCGGCCACGGCCCGCGTGCCGTCCGGAGAGATCCGCGGGGGTCCCCATTGGGCGCCTTCGCTGGCGGCGCCCAGGGTTCTGCCTTGCCGATCCATCCACACCAGTTGCCGCGAGGGTGGGCCGAGGCTCTGATAAACCAGGATCCCGTTGTTCGACACCGAAATCGGCGCCAGCGACAGGCTCCCCACGGCTCCCACGTCCTCCGCCAACGTGATCGCGTCGCCTTCCAGTGCCAGCCTCGACCGATTGAAGGCGTGGCCGATGAGGCTTCCTTCGCGTATGGATAACAGATATCCTTTGCCGCCGACGGCTGAATACACCGCGTTGGTTGCGGAGCGGAACACCTGGTTGTACACCGGCGAACCGAGTTCGCCGGTGTAGACTCCAGTGGTTTCGTTCAGATCGGTTAGGACGAAGAACACGAAATGCTTGCCATCCGGCAGAAATTGCGGCCACAAGTGAGCTCGTTCGAATCTGGCCGCATTCAGCTTCAGAACCGGTTGCGGGGTTCCGCCGCTCGCGGGCGCCTGGTAAATTGTGCCCCCTTGTCCGGGCGCAAACAAGATCACGCCGTCCCGATTCCACGTGCCGCCTCCGGGCATCGCTTCCGCCGCGCAAATGGTTTGCGCCGGGCCGCCGCCGATCTTGATTTTCTTTAAAGACTGGTCCGCAAAAAAAGCAATGTACTGGCTGTCGGGCGACCAGAACGGCGCCACGCCGCCTTCGGTTCCCGGAATCACAGCCGGGTGCATGGCATCCAACCGGCGCAGCCATAGCACCAGTTTGCCCTCTTTGCCAATCGCCGAAAGCGTCAGGTTTAAGCCGTCTGGAGAAAGAGACGGCATGCGATACGTGGTGTGCTCCGGCGCCGTCACCGGAAACTTGTAGCTTGGCGGCGGCTTGGGATGGAGGTACATCACGGCTCCCACCGCCGTGGCGGCTACCGCCAGGAATGCCCCGACGATCAGAATGGCGGCTATGCGGCCGCCCATCGGCTTGGGCCTTCCCGCTATCACTCGCTGCCGCCCGCTGGGGCTGAGGATCGTGCCGGCCCCGCTCAAACGGCCGATCGAGCCCCGCACTGCCGCTACCCGCAGGGCATCCGGCCGCGCCGGTTGTCCGCTCATCCGCGCCAGCGCGTGTCCCGCCAGCTTCAATTCGATGACCGCGTTCTGGATGCGCTGCCGCCGCCGCGCCGGATCTTTTTCCAGGCATCCGGCAACCACGCCCTCCATGGCCGCGAGCACCGGCGACTGCGCCATCAACGGCGCGGCCGGCCTCTCCGCAATGGCCGTGTCCAGTTCCACTCCCGAACCCGGGAAGGCACGCCGCCCACCCGCCATCTCGTAAAGGATCGCTCCGTACGCGAAGATATCGCTGCGCCAATCCGGCGCCGCGCCCGCAACCTGCTCCGGAGAACGGTATGGCGCCGCGCGCTCATCCGCGCCCGCGGGCTCAAGGACCCGTGCACCTGCGCTCGTCAGCACAATGGCGTGAGGCGAAAGGCTCCCGTGGATCTCACCGCCGCTGTGCGCCCGGCTTAGCGCCGCGCCGATTTCAATGGCGTATCGCAGCGCTTCTTCCGGCGTGAGTTCTCCCTGCGCCAGACGGGCCGCCAGGGGTTCACCTTCCGTCCGGCCGTTGCTGAGAAACTCCAGTTCCTTCACACCCACGTCCGTCCCAAATCTCGATGCGCCGCCACATTTCCGGCGCGCTTGGCTTCCGATTTCAATGCTACTATTCCCTCACCGGCAGCACAATGAAGTTCGGGGTTCTGTCTGTACCAGGTGCGCCATCGGCAAACCGATGGTACGTGCTATCGTAACGGAGGGCGCTCGCCGGACGGACGACAATTCCTGGGTGCGACCTGGTTGTTCGGGTGACCCCATTGACACCGGCGCAGGCCCATGTACAATCCTTTAGATGGCACTATTATCTCTGCGGAAACGGAAGTAGCTCAAAATGTTTAAAGCCAGGAAACCCAAGCCGGCGGCTTCACCGGAGGAGCAGGGCTACAACAGTACCGACGTCGCGCGGATTTGCGGCGTCACCCTGCGCCAGTTGCAGTGGTGGGACGAGCGGAACGTCGTCTCCCCGCGCCAGGATGGCCACAAGCGCGTCTACATGTCCCAAGAAGTGGTGGAGATTTCCGTCATCGCCGAACTCCGCCGCAAGGGGTTTTCGCTGCAGAAAATCCGCCGGGTCCTCCGCTTCCTGCAAAAGGATATGGGCAAGCGCCTGAGCGAAGCGATCTCGGCTTCCTCCGATATCCACCTCCTCACGGACGGGAAAACGATCTACCTGGAAGAGGCCTCCACCCGCATCATCGATTTGCTGAAGAACGCGCGCCAACCCATGTTCCTGGTCTGCGTGACCGACCAGGTCAAGCGCCTGAATTCCGCTGCGGAGCGCAAGCCGGCCCGCTCAGAGACTGGCGCCGTCAACCGCAAGACCCGGGCCGTCTGACGCGCTCAACGCGGCCGTGCTGGTGCGTACACGGAGTACGCGGCGCCACACAACAGCAAGAGCCCCACAGCGATGTAGGAGAAAGGGCTGTAGTTGTTCAGGGCGTTCACCGCCGCACCGATGCCGGTTAGCACGGTCATGCGGAATGACGGCGAGATCACCATGAACCCGCCACCCATCCCCGTCAGTGCTAGTGCTCGAAGCATGTAATATACCGCTACGAAGTAACATGGTCCCCCCATTGCAAGATTCCCAAAAGAGCAGCTAGTACTATGGCAGTACCGAACTGCGCCCGTTTGCGGGTAGGGGATAGCATCCGGCAACTCTCCACCGATTCGCACCCGGCCGCCCCCTTTTGCCACAATAAGAAGGTCGCCATGACCGAACGCATCTATTACAACGATTCATACTTACGCCGCTTCAACGCCCAGGTGGTCAATTGCGCGCCCGGAAGTTCAACAGTCTATCTGGACCGTACTGCCTTTTACCCTACCTCCGGTGGCCAGCCCTTCGATCTTGGCTCCATCGGCGCCGTCGCGGTTCAGGATGTTATCGATGAAGGCGACTCCGTCGCCCACGTGCTCGCCGCGCCGGTGGCCCCCGGGCCCGTCGAGTGCGTCATCGATTGGGACCGCCGCTTCGACCACATGCAGCAGCACACCGGCCAACATCTCCTTTCGGCGGTCTTCGAAAACCTCTTGGGGCTCCACACCGTCAGCTTCCACCTCGGCGCCGAAAGCTCCACCATCGATCTCGAAGGCGGCACGCTCGATGCGCCCGCCGCGGCGCGCGTCGAGCGCCGCGCCAACCAGTTGGTCTCTGAGAACCGGCCCGTGACCGTGGCGTACGAGGACGCCACCCAAGCCAAGGAGTTGCGCAAAGCCTCCGGCCGCGAAGGCACGCTCCGCATCGTCTCCATCGATGGCCTCGACCGCAGCGCCTGCGGAGGCACGCATGTCCGCTCCACCGGCGAAATCGGCGCTATCCTGATCCGCAAACTGGAGAAGATTCGCCAGAGCGTGCGCGCCGAGTTTCTGTGTGGCGCCCGCGCCGTGGCCCGCGCCCGCGCCGATTACGAAGCCCTCAACAAAATCGCGCAACTGGTCTCAGCCTCGTTCGACGACGCACCGGCCATGATCGCCGCGCAACTGGAATCCGCGCGCGCCTCCGAAAAGTTGCGCCGCAAGCTGGAAGTCGATCTCGCCGTCTACCAGGGCTGGGAACTTTATCACAAGACCGACCCCGGCCCCGATGGCATCCGCCGCGTCACGCGCCGCGCCGGCCGCGGCAACCTCGAAGAGTTCCGCGCCCTGGCGCAAAGCTTCACGGCACAACCCAAGGCCGTTTTTGTGGCCGCACTGAACGATCCGCCGTCGATCCTCCTGGCCACCTCCGCCGATTCCGGAATCGATGCCGGTCAAGCGCTGAAAGCCGCCCTGGCCGAAGCCGGTGGCCGTGGTGGTGGCGCCCCTCGCATCGCGCAAGGCAGCCTGCCCGACGCTGCGTTGATCGACAAGATAATGGCGAGGCTGCAATAGTCTCGGGCTCTACTTCTTCGGCCCCGCCGTCGCCCTCTTCGCAACCCCCACCTTCAACAGCGCCTCAATCTGCGCCCTCAGATTCTGTTCGTGCTGGTCGCCGAAGAATTTTTCGTCGTCGCCTTCGTACTGCGCGCGAATCATTCCCTGCGTGTCGATAAACGCCAGCATCGGCATGATCGGCACCTTCACCACCGGATGCTGCAGGAACGCCAGAGCCGACGCTCCGTCGTTGTAGCCCACCGGAAACGGCGGATTGAAGTTCTTGAGGAACGCCGGCACCGCCAGTTGCGATCCGTTCTCGATCGCGCACGCCAACACCTGCAATCCACGCGCGCCGTATTCGTTCTGGTCTTTACTCAGAAACCCGACCGTCCGCTGGCAATGCGAACAGTAGGTCAGGATGAAGGCCAGCACGACCGGCTTGCCTTTGTACTGGCTGAGCGTCAGCGGCGGAGCGCCGTTCCGGTTGATGGTGTATTCGGGAGCCTTGCGGGGCAGTTCTGCCGCTTGCGCCAGCAGCGGAATCAGCGCCAGCGCCGCCAAACATCGCTTCTTCGCCATGAGTCTCAGTGTATCGCAGGGTCCAGCCCTTCCACGCTGGTTACAGTTGCCCCTTTGCGCCGCAGTTCGAAGCGGCCGTCGTCGCCGCGGCCGGTAACCAGATCGTCGCTTGCCGAATCCACCGTCATGCTCTTCCACTTCTTACTCAGAACTTCGCGGTACGCGGCGAAATACTGGGCGGCCGCGTCTTCGCTGTCCCAGTCGACGGCGTAAAGCAGCACCACCCGGCCGGCCCGCTTGTTCTCGTAAAGTTCGAACGCGCAACCGCGCCAGTGCGGCGCCAGCTCCGCCGCACGCTCCTTGCCTGTGTATTGCTCCAGCATGATGCTATGTTCCAACTCGCCCAGCGTGCCCCCCACCAGGCCCTTATAGCCGCGCGGCAGATGAGGGTCCGGAACCTTCGGCTCGGTGGGTTGTGTACTTACGAAATACTTGTCCGGATGCAGGATCTGCTGGGTGCTCACGGGCGCGCGCCGGAAGACTTCGCCGAAAGCCTCCTGGTGGTCGCGCTGGATCACCGCGTTCTGGAACAGCATGCCCTGCGTGTACGGGAACACCAGCGTCAATTTCAAATATAGCGGCTCGTTGTCGAATACCGGGTATTGTCCGCTGCTTTCGTCCGTCAGGTTCGCCATGGCCGCGGCCGCCTGCGGCGAATCCATCAGCGACCCGCCGGCCTTCCGCGCCAGGTATTCCGACATCATCCAGGTCGCCTGGCCCTCCATCACCGCGAGGCGCGCCGTCGAGCCATCGTCGCTCTTGCGGCCCTGCTTGATGTAGCGCGCCAGGTTGAAATTCTGATCGGCCAGCGCGTGCGAAAGCTCGTGCGCCAGCACCGGCTCCTGGCTCTCGCTGGAGGTCGAGTCGGTGATGAACAGTTTCTTGCGGTTGTAATCGTAAAAGGCCGCCGCCTGCTCCGTCAGCAGATCCACTTCGTTCTTGGCCAGGTTGAAGTCCTGCGGCACGAGGCCGAATTTCTTGAGGGTCAGTTCTTCGGCTCGCTCTTCGCCCGGCGTCGCCACTTCCTTCACGCGCTTGTTCAGGAATTGGTTGATCTGCTCTTTGGTGATGTAAGCGCACGGCACCGCATGCCGCAGCTTCATGCCGGAGATTGCCGTCAGTTGCGCCGTAATGCCCGGAACCTGGGCGCAGACCGATTTCGCGCCTGCTCCGGACTGCGCTCCGGCCGGCGCGGTATCGAGCAAAACACAGAGCAAAAGGGCAGCGAGGCGTGAGGGCACTGTTAACAGCATAATGCGCGGTACAATGAGGGATCAATCCAGGATACCCACAGGAGAGCTCTTTTGGCGGACGACAAACTGTATAAGGCGGAATATCACGGCAGCGGCACCTTCGTGATCAGCAAGCCCAAGCGCAAGAAGATCAAGGCTCGGCAGTCCGAGTTGAAGAACCCGCGTCGCGGCTCGCGCAAGTAGCGCGGCGGACGCCTAACAGCCCGGTTTCCATTCCCAACCGCCCTCGGCGCGCGCCGCCACACGGCCCACGCTGGGGAAGGGAAAGTGGAAGCCCATCACATACATGTTCTTCGCCGCCGCCCGCTCCAACAGCGCGCGGCGCGTCGCCACGGCGCGGCCGCCCGACTGGTCGAAACCGTTTTCCCAATCGGGATGTTCGAGGTGCAGCGGGTGTACCGCGGCGTCGCCCACATTCAGCAACTGGTGGCCCTGCGATTCGAGCAGCAGCGCCAGGTGCCCGGGTGTGTGGCCGGGCGCAGGAATCGCCCGCACGCCGGGCACAACTTCCGTTTCGCACTCCACCATCTCCAGTTGGTGCCGTAAAGCCGTCAGACTCCTTCGCGCCGTGGATTCCATGCCAAACTGGAACTCCGCCGGCAGACGCAGACCGCCCAGGTCGGCGTGCGCGCCCATCCAGAATTCCCATTCCAATTCCGCAATCACGTATCGCGCATTCGGGAACATGGGTCGCGGAACCTTCGGCCGGCGCATGTCCACGGCGCCCCCAATATGGTCCGGGTGGGCGTGCGTCAGGAGCACCGTATCCACATCCTTCGGACGGATTCCCGCCATCTCCAGCCGCGCCACAATCGCGCCCGAGGTACGCGAAGCCTCGCCCAATCCCGTATCCACCAGCATCACGTGGCGCCCGGTTTCCACCAGCAGGCAGGTATACGGGCAGAGCACCGTCTCTTGTGGCGCCCGCCGGCTTTCGAGTGCGCGGCTGAGTTGTTCGGGGTCGGCATCGGGGAAGAACCACGAAGTCGGATAGGACGCGTAGCCATCGCTCAGCACCGTGCAGCCAATCGTCCCGACCTCGAAGCGGTGCGAACCAGCGGGCATATGTCACGCTTAACCAATGGCGCGGGGGAAGTCAAAGTTTTTTGTGGGTTGGAAAGAGGAAACCCGCGGAGCAGGAATCGCTCCGAAGAGCGGTAAGGGGTTCAAGGGAGGCTAGGGGAGGATTGCAGGTCAGCTTGGTGGGGCGGACATCCTCTTTCCAGTTCAACGTTACCTTCCCCGCAGGCTCGACTCTTTTTCTGGCGTTCGCAAACGATTGAAATAAAAGATAAGATAATCCCAAATTCCTTGTCACTGTCAAATCGCCGATCTGCGCTATGCTCTTTCAAGCCGAGGTTTCAGCCATGAAAATGTTTCTTCCCGGGGTGGAAAGCAACCCGCAGCCCTCGCCCTACCGCGACCTCATAGAAATGATGCAGGCCAAAGGCCAGGAGTACCCGCAGATCTGGCACATGTTCGCTTTCCGGCCGGAGGCCACCCAACACCTCGCGCGCTTCACCCAGGAGATCCTCCGCGGCGAGGCGCCCCTCAGCCCCGGGATGCGCGAGTTGATCGCCGCCTTCACTTCGTACCGCAACGATTGCCCGTTTTGAATCAAGTCCCACGCCGCAGGTGCGGCGGAACTGTTGGGCGATGAGGCACTCGTGTGGGCCGTCCTGCGCGACCTGGAGACTTCTCCGCTTGACGATAAGCACAAGGCCCTCTTCCGTTTCGTGTCCAAGGTCAACCACGATTCGCCGCGCATCAGTCCCGAGGACATGCAGCCGCTGTATGCTGCCGGCTGGGACGACGAAGCCATCTATTACACCATCACCGTCTGCGCGCTGTTCAACTTCTACAACCGCTGGATCGATGCCAGCGGCGTCCATGCCATGTCGGACGAAGCCCACCGCATCGGAGGCAAGCGCATCGCCACGCAGGGCTATGCCCACTGACCGCCCGGATTGACTCGCGCCGCGTCATTCTCATAGAATGATGCTTAGTGTCAGATAGTGAGACAAAGCCGTCCCCCTACCGGGTCCAAGTGCTCGACCGGGCACTCGCCATCATCGATACTCTGGCCGGCGATGGTCTCGATGCCAGCCTGATGGAGCTTTCCGAAAAGCTCCAGTTGCACAAGAGCACCGTGCACCGGCTGCTCATGATCCTGGAACGCCACCGCATCGTCGAGCGCCAGCCCCACACCGGCCGCTACCAACTCGGCCTGCGGCTCTTCGAATTGGGCAGCGTCGCCATCGCCCGGTTCAACATCCGCGAACGAGCGCGCCTTCATCTGCAACGCCTGGTTCTGGAGGTGGATGAAACCGTGCACCTATGCGTGTTGGATGCCGGGGAGGTGCTCTACCTGGACAAGATCGAGCCCGGCCGCAGCGTCCGCATGGCTTCGCGCATCGGCCGCCGCAATGCCGTGCACTGCTCCGCCGTGGGCAAGGCCATGCTGGCGCATCTGCCCGAACGCGAGGTCGATCAGATCCTCGAACAGCGCGGCCTGCCGCGCCTCACATCCAAGACCATTGTCACAATGGCGGACCTGAAGGCCGATCTCAAAGCCACGCGCGAACGCGGCTACGCCATCGATAACGAGGAGGCCGAGGAAGGCGTGCGCTGCGTGGGCGCCGCCATCCTGGGCCGCAACGGCCGCCCGCTGGGGGCCATCAGCGCGTCGGCGCCGTCTTTCCGGTTGCCGCTCGCGAAAGTGCCCGGTGTGGCGGTCGCGGTGTGCGCCGCCGCGCGCGCCTTGTCTGAGGAATCCGGTTACCAGGGCGCGTCGCACCCCGAAATCAGAATCGAATCTCAACCTGTGAGTTAGGAGACAAACTTATGCCAGTCGAAACCGCTACCGAAAGCAAAATGGTTTTTCGCAAGACCAATGCAGCCGCGGGACGCCACATCTCCGTGACGCCTGCGAACAGCACCAACCGCCATCTTTCTTATGGCCGCATCATTCTCAACCCGCGGCTCAGCTCCGTCGCTTTCAAGAACGGCGGCCAGGAAACCGGCTTCATCGTCCTCACCGGCTCCGCCACCGTCACCGTGGATGGCAAGGCTCACGAGCTGGTGCAATATGACGGCATCTACATTCCTCGCGATTCCTCGGTCGAAGTGCATTCTACTGCTGTGGATATAGCCGAGTTCTCCTCCGATGTTGCCGAGCACTATCCGCTGCAGGTGGCCCGCTATACCGAGGTCTCGCAGAACGGCTCGTTAAGCTTCAATGCCGGCGCTCTCACCTCCCAGCGAAGGGTGAATATCGTGCTCGGCAAGAACGTCGACGCCGGCCGCCTGGTCGCCGGCTTCACTTTTGTCGAACCCGGCAACTGGGCCAGTTGGCCGCCCCACGAACACGGCGCCATGCTGGAGGAAATGTACGTCTACTTCAACATGCCCGACCCCACCTTCGCCATCCAGATGGTTTACAACAATACCGATTATCCTGAGTTGGTGACCGTGGTGCGCGATGGCGACGCCGTGCTGATGCCCTCCGGCTATCACCCCAACGTTACCGTTCCCGGTCACCGCATGTGCTTCCTGTGGGCCATGGCGGCGGTTCGCGAAAAGGAAGATCGCCAGTTCGGCGTGGTCAACGTGCAGCCCGGTTTCAACACCGGCGGGTCGGGTCTCGAAGCCAGCCGCAAATAAGGAAACCATGATCCTCGATTCTTTCAACCTCAAGGGCAAGAACGCCCTGGTTACTGGTTCGCGCGCCGGCCTGGGCGCTGGAATGGCCATCGGCCTCGCCCAAGCCGGCGCCAATGTAGTGGTCCACGGCCCCACCTCCGACGGCATCGAAGAGGTCTGCGCCGCGGTGCGCGCCGCCGGCTCGAGAGCCGTTCCCGCGCTCGCCGATGTCGCCGACGCCGATGCCTGCGCTAAGCTCGTCGACCTTACCGTTCGCGAGCTCGGGTCCATCGACATCCTCATCAACAATGCGGGCATCATCCGCCGCACCCCGGCCGTGGATTACTCCGCGCAGGATTGGTCCGATGTCATCGAGATCAATCTCAACGCGGTCTTCCGGCTCTGCCAGTTGGCCGGCCGCCACATGCTGGCGCAGGGCAGCGGCAAGATCGTCAACATCGCTTCGCTGCTGGCGTTCCAGGGCGGCATCCTGGTCCCGGCTTATGCCGCCTCCAAAGGCGCAGTCGCCCAGTTGACCAAGGCGCTCGCCAATGAATGGGCCGCCAAAGGCATCAACGTCAACGCCATCGCCCCCGGCTATATGGCCACCGACAATACCGCCGCGTTGCGCGCCGATGCCGCCCGCAGCCGCGCCATCCTCGACCGCATCCCCGCCGGCCGCTGGGGAACTCCCGAGGATTTAGCCGGGGTCGCCGTCTTCCTGGCTTCCGCCGCTAGCGACTATTTGAACGGCCATGTGCTGATAGTAGACGGTGGTTGGATGGCGAGGTGAACTGACTCCATGCCGCTCAAAATCAGGGCGAAAGAAAACTGTCGCTGGGATCTGCTCGCGCTGGGGGAAGTGATGCTAAGATTCGATCCCGGCGATCGCCGCATCGCGACTACCCGCTCCTTCGATGTCTACGAAGGCGGCGGCGAATACAACGTCGCCCGCGGCCTCAAACGCTGCTTCGGCCTGGAGACCGCCGTAGTCACGGCCTTCGCCGATAACCCCGTGGGTCGCCTTCTCCAGGACCTCATTTTTCAAGGCGGCGTCGACTCCTCGCTGATCCGCTGGGTGGATTTCGACGGCGTCGGCCGCACCGTGCGCAACGGCCTCAATTTCACTGAGCGTGGATTCGGCGTGCGCCCCGCACTCGGCTGCTCCGATCGCGGCCATACCGCCGCTTCGCAGCTCAAGCCGGGCGACATCGATTGGGACGAAATCTTCGGCCAGCGCGGCGCCCGCTGGTTCCACACCGGCGGCATCTTCTGCGCGCTCTCCGCTACCGCCGCCGAAGTGGCACTGGAAGCGGTCCAGGCGGCCCGCCGCCACGGCACCATCGTCTCCTACGATTTGAACTACCGCGCTTCTTTGTGGAAGGCCGTCGGCGGGAAGAAAAAAGCGCAGGAGGTCAACCGCCGCCTCGCGCCGTTCGTCGACGTGATGATCGGCAACGAAGAGGATTTCTCCGCCGCCCTGGGTTTCGAAGTGCCGGGCATGGATGAAAACCTCACCCACATCGAAACCGCCGGCTTCCAAAGAATGATCGAGACCGTGGTGCGCGAGTTTCCCTTCAGTGTAGTTGCTACCACCCTGCGCAAGGCCACCACCGCCAGCCGCAACGATTGGGGCGCTCTGTGCTATGCCGACGGCGCCTTTTACGAAGCCCAGAATCGCAAGGACCTCGAAATCTACGACCGTGTCGGAGGAGGTGACGGTTTCGCTTCCGGACTGATCTACGGTACGCTCACCGGCCAGTCGCCCCAGTGGGCCGTGGAATGCGGCGCTGCTCATGGCGCGCTCGCCATGACCACCCCGGGCGATACCACCATGGCCACGCTCTCCGAAGTCCTTCACCTGATGCAAGGAAAGTCCGCGCGCATCGCGCGCTAGATTTCACTATGACCAAAGAGCAAGTTCGCCAACGCATTCTTGAAGTGAAAATCGTCCCCGTCGTGCGGGCCTCTTCGCCGGAACAGGCCCTGGGAGCGGCCGATGCCGTCCGCGCCGGCGGCATCCCCATTGTGGAAGTCACCATGACGGTTCCCGGCGCCATCGAAGTGATCGCCGGATTGAGCCGTCTGATGGGCTCCGACGTCCTGATCGGCGCCGGGACGGTGCTCGATGCCGCCACCGCGCAGAAATGCCTCGATGCCGGCGCGCAGTTCCTGGTCAGCCCCGGTTTCGACGCGGAAACCGTCGCGCTGGCGCGCCGCCTGAACGTCCTCATCATGCCCGGCGCACTGACTCCCACCGAGGTGATTACCGCCTGGAAAGCCGGCGCCGATTTCGTCAAGATCTTCCCGTGCGGCAACGTCGGCGGGCCGGCCTATATCAAATCGCTCAAGGCGGCGCTGCCGCAGATTCCCATGATCCCCACCGGCGGCGTCAACCTGGAAACCGCCGCGGCCTTTCTGCGGGCCGGCGCTTCCGCCCTCGGAATCGGCGGCGAACTGATCTCGAAAGCGGCGCTCGATTCCGGCAATTTCGCCGCCATCACCGAATCGGCCAAACAATTCACAGCCATCGTCAACCAAAGGAACTAACGCATGACCACTCCCGATGTCGTCTCCGTCGATGGCGCTACCGTCGCGCCCACTCACCCCGAGCCCGGCCTCACGCGCCGCGTGGGCGCGTACAACGATAAGTTGTTCCTGGCCGAGCACCGCATGGAAGAGGGGTGGGCCGGCGCCGCGCACAGCCATCCGCACGACCAGGTGGTCTATGTTGTGAGCGGCCACCTGCGCGTGGTCTCGGCCGGCCGCATCTTCGATGTGAGAGGCGGCGACAGTTTCGCGGTGCGCGGCGGTGTCCAGCACCAGGCTTCGGCGATGGAGCCGTCGCTGGTGATCGATATCTTCACACCCTGTCGCGAAGACTATATATGAGATTCCGTGGGCCTTGTTGCCTTCGCGACTAACTACAACGACCCGCACTACGGTGTAGTAGCCTCGCTATTCCATCTTGCTGCTGCGGCGTCTCAGGACAATCAATATCCCGAAGACCACCGCGATCCCTACGCATACCAGCCGAAGCGTTGTTCCGTCCATTGTGAAGCTCCTTTCTTGTCTTCTCTTATCGGCGGATTACATGTTTTCAATCATAGGAAACAGATCCCGAACCAGCCGCGTGATCACCGGCCCGATCGTCACTACGAACAGCGACGGCAGCACACAGAAGAAAATCGGGAAAACCAACTTCACCGCCAGCTTGGCGGCTTTCTCCTCGGCCCTCTGCCGCGCCATCACCCGTAGATAGTCGGCGTGGCCCCGCAGGCTCTGCGCGATGCTCGTCCCGAACCGGTCGGTCTGAACCAACACCGCCACCAGCTTCTTGACGTCTTCCACACCGGTCCGTTCGGCCAGGTTATGCAGCGCCTCCGGGCGGCGCTTGCCGGCCCGCAGTTCCAGGTTCATCACGGTGAATTCCTCGCAGATTTCCGGGTGCGGCGCCTGCAACTCCTTGGCCACCTGGATCACCGTCTGGTCGAGCCCCAGCCCCGATTCCACCGAGACCACCATCAGGTCCAGCACGTTGGGCAGCCCTTTTTCGATGGCCCGCTTGCGCCGCCGGATGCGCCACACCAGATACTGCATGGGCGCCATGTACCCGATGAGCGCCCCGCAACCCGTCGCCAGCAGCATCCGATCCGCGGTGGCGTAGACATGCAGACCGATCGCCAAACCGGCCAACCCGAAGGCCACCGTGGTGCAGGCGCGCGCCCCGTAAAAGAACCGCACCGACTGGGGATTGCGGAAGCCCGCGCGCACCAGCCGCCGCTTCAGCAGCGGCAGGTTGCGCGGCGCCGAAGGCACGACCGCACCGGCCCAGGCCACCAGCTCCCGCCACACCAGTCCGGGCGATGGGAGAAATCCCGAAACCACCGGCGGGCTTTGCCGCAAACGGTCCACCGCGCGGACGCGCCCCGGTCCGATGCGCAGCGCCACCCACGCCGTACCGGCCGCCGCCGCCAACCCCGCCAATAGCGCTTCGAGTACCAGCACGTCACACCTCAATCGTCACAATTTTCTTGATGATCATGTACCCCACCACTTGCAGCGCGAGCGAGCCCGCCAACAGCTCGTGACCCATCGGATCCACCACGAAGAATCGCGCATACTGCCGGTTCACCACGAACATCAAGGCTCCCACCGCCGCCGGAATCGCCGCCAGAATGCGGCCCGACATCAGCCCCTGCGCGCTGATGGCGCGAACGCGCGCCCGCAGCTTGAACCGCTCGCGAATGATGTGTGCGAGTTTGTCCAGCAGCTCCGCCAGGTTTCCCCCGGTGCGTTTCTGCAGCAGCACTGCCGACATGAAAAACTGCACGTCCAAAGAGGGAATGCGGTGCCCCAGTTTCTTCAGTACGATGTCCAGCGGCTGCCCCAGGTTCTGCTCCTCGAAGGTGCGCCGGAACTCGCCCGCCAGCGGCTCGCCGAACTCTTTGTGTACCATTTCGAGCGATACCGAAAACGCGTGCCCCGCCCGCATGGACCGCGCGATGAACTCCAGGCAATCCGGAAACTGTTCTTCGAACTTCTGTACCCGTACGCGCGCTTTGCGCCGCGCCAGCTTCACCGGAACCATGGCCGCCAGCAAGCCCGCCCCCGCCGTCGCCAGGGGCAGCGAATTGGCCGTCACCGCCATGGTGGCGAGCGACGCACCCAGGCAGGCGCCCGCCGAGCGATGCAGCAGCTCGGCCGCGCCCCACTTCAAATCGGCCGTCTCCAGCATGCGCTCCACGGCTTCCTTCAGCTTCAACCGTTCCAGCGTGCGGGTTGCCATGCGGCCCTTCACTTCGCCCGCGACCTGCATCAGCAACGGCCTGGCCGCCCGCCGCCCGCCGGCTTTGGCGGGCGCCTTGCCCGCCAGCCGGCGCAGCCCGAGCGAGTGCTCCCGGCGCCCCAGCCAATTCATCACCAGCGCCATGGCCGCCATGCTGCTGAGCGCGGTGAGCAGAAAAACCGGGATCATGCCTGCGACCCCACTGGCACTACCTCGTCGAACAATTCCACAGGAAGGCGGATCCCGGCGGCTAACAGCTTTTCATTGAATTTGGGCAGAATCCCGGTAGCCGCAAAACGGCCCACCACTTTTCCGTCCGGCCCCAGGCCGCGCTTCTCGAACACAAAAATATCCTGCAAGGTCACCACATCGGTTTCGATGCCGGTCACCTCCGTGATGTTCATCACGCGCCGCGTCCCGTCGCTCAATCGCGAAACCTGCACCAGGATGTGCACCGCCGAAGCCACCTGCTGCCGGATGGCCAGCAGATGCATGTTGGCGTTGGCCAGCGAAACCATCACCTCCAGCCGCGAAATGGCGTCGCGCGGGCTGTTGGCGTGCACCGTCGTGAGCGAGCCGTCGTGGCCCGTATTCATAGCCTGCAGCATGTCAAGCGCCTCTTCCCCGCGCACTTCGCCCACGATGATGCGGTCCGGCCGCATGCGCAGCGCATTGATGAGCAACTGACGCTGCCGCACCAGCCCGTTGCCTTCCACATTGGCCGGGCGCGTTTCCAGGCGCGCCAGGTGCGGCTGCTTCAACTGCAACTCGGCCGCGTCCTCAATGGTCACGATCCTTTCTTTCGGCGAAATGTAGACCGAGAGCGCATTGAGCAGGGTGGTCTTGCCCGCGCCCGTGCCTCCCGAGACGATGATGTTCAGCCGCGCTCTCATGGCGGCTTCGAGCAGTTGCATCATGCCCGGCGTGAGCGAGAGCTTCGCCACCAGGTCCTTCGGCATCAGCTTGTCGGTCGAGAAGCGCCGGATGGAAAGCAGCGGCCCGTCCACCGCCAGCGGCGGGATGNNGGGATGATGGCGTTGACGCGCGAGCCGTCGCTCAACCGCGCGTCCACCATGGGGTTCGATTCGTCCACGCGCCGTCCCACCTGCGACACAATCTTGTCGATGATGCGCAGCAGGTGCTGATCGTCGTGGAAGCGCACGCTGGTCTCTTCCAGCAGCCCGCGGCGCTCCACGTACACCTGCCCGTGACCGTTCACCAGGATGTCGGAGATGGACGGGTCCTGCAACAACGGTTCGAGCGGGCCCAGGCCGAAGACTTCGTGCAGCACTTCTTCCGCGAGCTGTTCCTTTTCGCCGGCCGTCAGCGGCGTGGGCTCGTGCTCCACAATCGTCAGGGCCGCCTGCCTCACCTCCGAGCGGATGCGGTCGTTCTCAATCCCCGCCAGCGCGTCCAGGTTGATCTGGTCGAGCAGCTTGCGGTGCAGGGTGAATTTCAATTCCTGGTATTCCGGCCGCAGTTCGCCCTGGCGCGCCGCATTGCGCAGCAGGCGCTGCTCCCAACTCAGTTCCGCTGGGGCCGATTCGGCGATCATCGGCGCCCTGCCTTGGCCGGAAAGGTTTCCACGGTCTTCTGCGCTCCGTGCAGCAGGATCATGGTTTCCACCGCCGCCGCGGCCGGCAAAGGGGAGGGGATCGCCGGAGCGACTCTCGGCGCTGGAGCCGTCTGCCTGCGCGGCGCGGCCGGCGCTGCTGCTACGGCTGCCGGCGGTCGCATATCCGTTTGCCCATAAAGTTCGCGCAGTTCGCGGCCGCGCGTGGGAGCGGTCTGCCGGTCGCCCGAGTTGCGCAGCACCAGTTGAATTTTTCCCTCGCTCGCCGCCAGTGTCAGGCTGACCGCCTGGGCCGGTGTCACCAGCAGGGTCACCACCGGGACGCTCATCGACTGGCTGTGCGAGTCGGCCTCCACCGTCTGGCCCGCCGAGAGCACCGCGACGTCCTCCAGCACCGGCGTGGTCACGGTGTCGTCGGCGCCCGGCGGCCTCCCCGTCACCAGCACGTCCACGCGCGCGCCGGGCAGCACAAAGCCCGCCACCCCGGCCACGTC
>PLZX01000108.1:17157-40674 GCA_003152325.1 Bryobacterales bacterium
GGCCGCGATGGAGGCGCCCGGCGGCAACGGGAGAACCGCTACCACCATCGTCTTCTCCGGCCCGGAACTGCGCCCCTGCGCCGCTAACCGGTAAAAGAACAGCGACACCACCAGCCCCCACACCAGGCTGAACGCGACAATCATTCCGAATCTACGATCCATGTGCATTGGCTTATCCTCGCCCCGCCAGCGCCAGCCAGGCGCCCAGCGTAATGGCCGGCGCATAGGGGATCGCATAGGGGATGTCGCGCGCGCCGCGTTTCCACGCCAGGCAGGCGGCCGCCATCAATCCGCCGGCAGGCGCCGCCAGCAGCGCCGCCAGCAAAATTTCGGAAGGCCCCAACAGGACGCCGAAAGCGGCCATCAGCTTGACGTCGCCTGCGCCCATTGCCCCCGCCATATAAAGAACCAGGAAGACCAGAAACCCCACCGCGGCGCCGCCCGCCGACCGCCCGAGGCCCGCCGCGCCGCCCGTCCACGCGTGGCACCCGAGTCCGGCCGCCACTCCCGCCAGATTGATCCAGTTGGCCACCTGCCGCCGCCGCAGATCGTCGAATGTGGCCGCGCAGCCGAGCGACACCGCCACCCACGCCAGGGCGTTCATGGTTCCGTCCTTTCGAGCAGTACCGCTTGGGCGTCGCGATACACCACGCGCCACCCCGGCTCGCGTTCGAGAATGCGGCCGAGCGGCCAGTCGACGGGCAACAGCGCCGCCGAGAAGCCGTACCGCGCCATCACTTGCGGCCAGGTGGGACCGGCCCCGAGCAGCGTCCGGTAATCGTCCCCCGCGGCCGGGCCGTAGAAATCGCTGCGACCATCAAAGAACACGCGCGCCCGCGGGTATAAGCGATAGATCAGATAATCGGCCCACTGGTCCGGCGCCAGCACGCGGGGCAACACATGGGACGCGTCCCCGCCAGTCAGCCGGTCCACATTGCGGGCCACCGCCTCCACCGGAAATCGCACGCTGGGAAAATCGGCCAACCCGGTTCGCGGCACCACGGCCAAAAGCGCCAGCGCGCCCAGCGCCGGCAGCCACGCGGTGGGGCGCGCGCGCTGGCCCAGGTCGCGCGAAACTTTCCATAGAATTTGCAGGGCGGATCGCACGGGCGCTCGTTCGGCCCGTTCCCGCCACCAGTCGGCGCAGGCCGAGGCGATCACCGGCGCCGCCACCACCGTGAACCAGGGGATGTGACGCGCCGACCGCATCGCCGCCAAGCCCCAGAGCATCACCAGGCCGCTTTCGAACCAGCGGGTGCGCCGCCACCGCCGCGCCCCGAACGCCACCGCCCCGAGCAGCAGCGCCGCGAAGACCAGCATGCTCTCCGAGCGGATGCGCGGCGATTGAAATTCCTCCACGTGATCCAGAATCCACGGCGAGTTTAAATAGCTCAGAATGTGCCGGTGCAGTTGCCAACCATACGGGTTGGCCAGCGTAGCCAGGGTGGAGAGCGCGGCCAGCAGTCCGTAGCGCCGCGCCGCCGCGCCATTCCGCTCGATCGCACTGGCCGCTACCAGCCATGCCAGTATGGCGAGCCACCCCACAAACCCCGCGTGCAGGTTGGCCCACAAAGCCGCCAGCGGCACCAGCCACCAGAGGCGGCCATCCGGCGCGCGCCGGTCGCGGTCGATGGTCCACAAGGCCGGCGCCAGCAGCAACAGCGAAAAAATGTGCGGCCGCGCCAGAAAGTGGATGCTGGAGGCGCTGACGGCCGCGAGCGTCACGGCGAGCGAAATCCACACTCCCGCGCCGCGGTCGAGTAGCCACGCGAACAGCACCGCCGCCCACAGGCACACTACCACTACCGCCAGTGCCGCCACCGCTTCCAGGCCCCGCCAGCGGTGCAACTCCGCGAAGATCGCGTCGGAAAGCCACTCCCACGCATACCACCGCTCGCCCGCGCGCCAAAACGAGAACGGGTCGTGCGCCGGCACACGGCCGGTAGCCAGCAGAATCTCCCCGGTGCGGACGTGCCACCCGGTGTCGCCATCGCCCAGCAGGCTTTGCCACACCGCCGGCTGGCCGAACCAGGCGACCAGCAGGATCGGAAAAAATAGGTCCGGCAGGGTCGGGACAAGCCGCATCGGGAACCGCGCGACCCGCGGGACCGGTAGTGATGCTGCAATGCCCATTGGCTTCTTGATTCAGATCGGCCGGGATCCGGATTCCATGAAGCCAGGTACCGGAACTGGTACTATTGGCCCGCCGGCGCGTGTTGAATTAAGGTTTCTGCATGAGCAAATCCAGGGTCTTCCTGTTGTTCGCCGCACTTCAGGTCTGTGACATGCTGACGACGCTCCTGTTCCTCCGTCACGGCGTGCGCGAGGCTAATCCCCTGATGCGCGCGGCGATCGCCGCAGCCAGCCATCCACTCATCGCGCTGGCACTTCCCAAACTGGCAGCCCTGGCCCTGGCTCTGTACGCCGCGCGCAGCGGCCGCACGCGTCTGCTGTCTCGCATCAACATGCTCTTCACCTGTTGCGTGGCCTGGAACCTGGTGGCACTCGCCGCCGCCTTCTGACTCCTGACTCCTTCCTTCCGCCTGCTAAGCTTTTCCCACCGCTGGTCGATGAAATCAGAGAGGCCTTCCCGATCCCTTGGAACAGCCAGCCAAATCGTTTGCCCCCTGGAAGCCGCTCATGGTTTGCCCGGACGCGGAACTCGCCAGCCGCCTCCGCGCGGCCTGTGCGGAATTGGGAATCGACGGCGTCACCCATCTGGCCCAGTACCCGCGCATCGGCGCGCTGGCGGCCGCGCTGGCTGAGCACCAGGCCAATCTCTGCCTCATCGACGTGGCCACTCACGCCGAGTTCGCTCTGTTGCTGATTGGCGAGGCTTCCGCGGCGGTGCCGGTGGTGGCGCTCAATCCGCACAACGATGCCGACCTGATCCTCCGTTGTCTGCGCCGCGGCGCCTCCGAGTTTCTGGCCTCGCCCGACCCCGCGCCACTCGCGAGCGTGCTCGACCGGCTGCGCCTGCTGAGCGCGCCCGCCGAGCCGCTCAAGCCTTGCGAAGTCTATTGCGTGATTCCCGGCAAGCCCGGCTGCGGCGCTTCCACCTTGGCCGTCCACCTGGCCGTCGAGCTGCACCGCGCCGGGGCCGCGCGCGTGCTGCTGGTGGACACCGATGTCCAGGGGGGTGCGATCGCGTTTCTGCTCAAGCTGACGCCGGATTTCCATCTGGGCGACGCCCTGCGCGACCGCGAGCGCATGGATCACGACCTGTGGGGCCGCCTCGCGATCCCGACCAACGGCATCGACGTGCTGCTGGCGCCGGAGAATCCTTCGGCGCCCGTCGAAATCGACCGCACCGCCGCCCACCAACTCATGAGCTTCTGGCGCAGCCACTACGAAGCCATCGTGATCGACACCGCCGGAGCGCAGCCGGCCGCCATCGCGTTCGCGCAGCTCTCCGACCAGATTCTGCTGGTCTCGACCAACGAGCTGATGGCGCTGCACTCGACCAGGCGCTCCATCGAACGCCTGGAGCACCACTCCATCGAGCGCCGCCGCCTGCTGCTCATCATGAACCGCTACACGCCCTCCACCGGCCTGAAGCGCGATGAAGTCGAGACGGCTCTCAAACTGGCGCCGTACGCGCTGCTCGCCAATGAGTACGACCTGGTGCAGCAGGCGGTGCTCGAAGGCCGCCCCATGGCGCCGGCTTCCCGTTTTGCGCGCGGCGTGCACGCCCTGGCGGAGCGCCTGGCGGGCGGCGGGCAGCCGGCCAGGAAGCGAACTTCTTTGTTCGGGCTGCTCCCGCGGCGGGGTTGAATGAACTCGGACTAATTAGTCTGTTAACTAAGCAGGCTCACGGATGTTATTCCAACGCAGAGGCTGGTAACTTCGACTTACGCAGATATTCAAGTGAAAGCGGGAATTGACGATGAAACTCTGCATCCGTAAGTTTTGGAAAGATACCAGCGGGCAGGATCTGGTGGAATACGCTCTGGCCGCGGGTATGGTGGCAGTGGCGGCGGTGGCGGCCATGCCCTCTCTCACAACCGTGGTCAGCAACGTGTTCACCAGGATCGGCTCGATCGTGGCGAGCGCCGTGAATTGACAGGCAGACGGCGAAACAACCTGCACCGGCCCCAGGGCCGGCGCTTCAGAAAAGGAGAAGGATCGTGAACTGGCTTCGAAATCGCGTACTGAAACTTCAGGTTTGGAAAGACACAAAAGGGCAGGACCTCGTGGAATACGCCCTGGCCGCGGGCATGGTGGCGGTGGCCGCGGTGGCCGCCATGCCGGCTCTGAGCGGCACGGTGAGTAACGTGTTCACCAAAATCGGCAATATCATCAACGCCAACGTGCATTAAGCGGCCCGTTGGCGGCAGGCAGGCGGCGGTCCTCTGACGGACCGCCGCTTCATTCGACGATTACTTAATTTCTTCCAGGAAGACCAGGCTGGCCGGTTCGGTGGGAATGGATTTGAAGGTGTTCCCGGCTTGCAATTCCTGCTGATCCTCGATGGTCTTTACCCAGCCCGCAAAGTTCACGTGCAGTGACTTCGAGACGCCGTGTACCTCCCTGGAAATCTCCACGAACGTCTCCAGCGCGCCCACCGCGCCGAAGGGGTTGAGCCCCATCGCGATTCCAAACCCGGCATTGGCAAGGTCGTAGCCGAACTTCATCTTTTCGAAGGCGGTCATGCCCTCAGCGCCAAGCTTGGATTCCTCCAGGCCGGGGTAGCGGACGAACAGTCGCGTATAGTTGTTGGCAAACCGCCGTGCCGCCGGCCCATCCGCCGGTGGAAGCGCCGGCAAATAGATGGGTGAGAGCGTGATCTCTTCTTTGCCGAGCTTCAATACCAGATGCCCGCTCTTGGTTTCGATGCTCTTGATCTCCGCCGGCATGATGAGGCGCGATTCGAAATCCTGTGCTCTTTCGGACGCCGGGTCGATGGCCAGGTCTCCCAG
The DNA here is from genome assembly GCA_003152325.1 of Bryobacterales bacterium. GTDB lineage: Bacteria > Acidobacteriota > Terriglobia > Bryobacterales > Bryobacteraceae > PALSA-129. The sequence continues at coordinate 22,077 of PLZX01000108.1, forward strand.
GCCGTCTGCCCCGGCCGGCTTGGCGGGCGCCGCCGGCTTGCCCTTCTTGTCGTAAGACGAAAGAAAAATGAGCTGCAGGCGGTCACGAGTCAGCTCGCATTTGACCGCATGATCCTGGTTGCCGGCATGCATCTGGGCATAGAAAGCTACCGGCAGGTTCTGGCTGGACACCGCATCGAAGGAGCGCATCGAGGAGCGGCCGTCGTTTGCCTGAAGCATCACCTGCCCCATTAACTGGTTGCCTTCGGCGCCCAGAGGAAAGAGCAGCAGCGCGCCGGCCAGGTGCTCGCCGGCTTCCGTCAGTTGCTGTTGCGCGTAGGCAAACGGAACGGTAAAGCCGCCCACTACTTTGAGCTTCTGCCTGGCATATACCATGGCTCTCTCTCTCGCGCGCTGTTTGTACTGGGAAGCGCGGTCTTCCAGGCCATTGAAGGTCAGGTTCATCGCTCGATTGAGCAGGTCGGAGAGAATCTCCGTGGCCCGGTCGATCTCTTCGTCGTACTTGCTGCGTTTGGCGTCCAGGGTGTCCAGATGCAGATCGGCTTCCTGCTGGCCGGCCGAACCGGTTTCCAGTTGGCGATACAGGGCGAAGCCCTTTCGCGCCTGATCCACGTTGCCCATGGCTTCATGCATCAATGCCAGGCGCCACGCGGCGGGGGCGAACTCCGGGGCGACATCGGCTGCCCGCTGATAGTCCACCAGAGCACGGTCGTACTTCCGCTCTTCCAGAAAGCGAGAAGCCGATGCGTAAAGGCTGCGGACCTGCGCGCCTTTCGGCTCCGGCAATTCCACCAGCGCCTTCAACTTTGCGATACGCAGCCGGACGCGATCGGCATCGGCGGCATGGGGAGCCGCCTCCAGATAGCGCCCCAGGAGTTGAGCGGCGTCGGCGGGCCGGTCCGTGTCTTCTGCACAATTGGCCAGGTTGAAGGTGATGGCGGGAGACTGGGCCGGTGCGCCCTTCAAGCCGTCCAGAGCCTGGCACAAGCTGACACTGCGACGCGCGGGCTTGGAACCGCTGGTGGCCACCGGCGCAACACCGCTGCGCACGGAAGCCGGGATGACGGCCGATCCACCTTCGGCCGGCTGAGTCAACGAGGCCTCGCGGTCCTCCACCGAAGTTTCAAACCCGATACTTTCCATCAGCTGATTGACTTTGTTGATGCGATCGCGGTCGTCGTTCTTGAGTGCGGATGGTTGTTCCCCGGTGACCAAGGCCGTGCGCAGTTGTTGGATCTTGAGCTTTCGTTTGGGATCGGCAGTGGCAATCGCTGCCTGGTCCAGGTGTGCCAGCGCCGCCGCCGTATCTCCCATGTGGCGCTTGCAGAGCGCCAGGTCGTAGGAAAATACCGAGCCCGATCCACCCAGTTTGGAGGCCCCCTCCAGCGTCTGGGCGGCCGGTTCGTACTTGGCTTGATCGTACAGGCGGTGCGCCTGCTGCAAGGCACTCTTGAGGCGCTTCTGAATCTCGCCGTCGATGCGCCTGATCGCTTCCGCCGCATCCTTGGTCTCGGCGAAGGACTGGGAGTTGGCATAGCGCGTCCGGGCCTCCAACAGGTTTCCGGCCTTCTCCAGGACCTTGGCTTCTTTCACAAATGTCTGGGCCTGTAGCTCCAGCGCCTTCTTTTCGGCCTTTTCCTGGTTGTCGGCAAAGACAAGGGGAATGAACAGCAAGAGTAACGCCGTCGTCGAGCGCATGAATGTTGCCCTCAGGGTGTAGCCGGAATTTCTTTCCGGGACTCGCGGATTGCGTCCAGTGTACACCCAATACACGGTGCCTATCGCCGCTGGAGAAGCGCAGTAGCCGCCGGGCTCATGGCATAATGGGGCGTTTTAGATGCCCACTCGATTGCTGGCAGCGATTCATTCACACCCGCGCTGGAGTTGGGCGGCTTTGACCGCCTATGCGGCCGCCGTCACGTTTCCCCATGAGAACGTGCAATGGCTGGTCAACCAGATCGCCATACGGATCACCCATCGGCACCTGTATCAAGTGTCGGCGGCGATTACCGTGATGGGGGCGGCCTGGCTGACGTGGATCCTGGTCCGCCGCCTCAAGACCCAAACGGCGCAGAGCACGGTCGCGGTGTTCTGGGTTGTGACGCTGGCGTTGATCGGGTGCACGTGGCGCCTGCTTACGGCGAATAACGTCGAGCTGGTGCATTATCCGCAATACATTCCGGAGGGCATGGCGCTGTTGGCGCTGACATTCTCGCCGGCGGAATCGATGGCGTGGATCGCGCTCTTCGGTGGTCTCGACGAGTGCTTCCAGTATTGGGCTCTGTCGAATGGGCGGCCCGTTCCCTTCGATTTCAACGATGTCTACATGGACCTGCTCGGCGGTGCAGCCGGAGTGCTTCTGGCGATGGCATTTCTGCGCTGCGATGCGCGCGGCCACGGCTCGCGGAATGTTAGCCGGATCTGGAAGCGGCCCGGCGTAATCGCGATCCTCGCGGTCACGGCAGTTGGCATTCTGCTGTGGTCGTTGGGACTCATGCTGCTGTTCGAAGACCGGACCAACCCGCATTACTGGTTTGCGCTAAGCCGGTTCCACGCGCCGGCGTTTTGGTTTCAGGTCTACGCGAATGGACCGAACCAATACCACACGCTTTCGCCGGTGGAAGGACCGATTTTGATCCTGGGGACGATCGGGTTGTATGCCTGGATCGATCGACGGGTGAAGATTTCGGCGGGGCGACGCCCCTGATTTTCTCATCGCCGCCCGGTACCCCTGGCGGAACCGTTCACCCCAGCCTACGGCAATACACGGAAGTCCCACGCTATAAATCCAGCCGTCGATGCTGTCGCGCCCGGCGCGGGCGGCGGAGGGCCGGACGGCGGACGGCGGCCCATGCCGAACATGCCGCCACCCGGCGGCATGGCCTGCCTTTGCGCCTGCTGCGCCTGCTGCGCCTGCTGCATTTGCTGAATCTGCTCCGGCGTCATCCGGGCCATCATCTCCGGAGTCATTCCAGGCATAGTCCCAACCGGCGGCGCCCCTGCCGTTGCGCTCGGCCGCTGAGGGGTCGGTTTCAACGGCACATTGGCGGTATACTCACCCGCCGCATCCTTCTTCCGGAATACCAGCGCATACTCGCCGCGTCTCAGATCTTCGTTCGTTGTGATTCTGATGACGTCTTCCGGCAGCCTCTCCACCGTGATCGCAACCAGGGACTGCTCCACATTGCTTTCCTGCCGGTCAATGGTCGGCTTGAGATCCAGCCGCCCTTTCTTGTTTTGTTTGAGAAGAACCTTCCGGTCGGAGAGCACGCGTCTCGGCTCGTTGTCTCTCGGCTGCATCCTCACCAAGACCGGCGCGATGCTGCTCGGGTCCATATCCGCACTGGGAATATAGCGGTTCAACGGGATGAGCAATTCCACCTTGCCTTCTTTCAGCGTCACATCCGACGTCGATCCGGTGAGGGTCTCGACCTCGTATCCCCTGGTGTCGCCGTTCCCATTGAGCAACAGGCTCTTGCCAAGCTTGGCTGCCTTAGCCAGCGTGTCGCCGAGATAGGGATTCCACCCCATCATCGGCGACAGACCCATCGTGAGCAACTGAATCCCAACATCGCCCAGCACAACGTTGACGACCGCTTCCTTGGCGGTGCCCGCCTCGCTCTTGACGAACAGCACGGCTTGCGGCTTGTCGCTGAGCGGGAACGACATGGTCCCCTGGCGCGCGGTCACCGTCTCCAGCGGAGCCGGGCGAGGGGCCGGGGCTTGAATCGTCGGGACGGGATCCTTCGCCGCGTTTCCAGCCGCCGGCTCTATAGGCGCGGGGGCAGGAGCCACAGCGGCCGGTGCTGTTCCAGGCGCTTTCCAATTCAGCATGGCTCGCACCACCGTCTGGGGAACGTTGGCGCTCTTGAGCCGAATCAGGCTGTCCGTGTCTACACTGAATTTCGCCGCCGATGAATTGACTTTCGCAATCACCGTCTCATCATCAAGGCCGGCGGCCACCATCTTTATGACCGAGTCGTTGGTCAGAACCTCCGGCTCGGAACTGGGCCGTTCGGCTGGAGCTGCGGGCTTCGCCGGCTGCGCGCTCCGCGGAGTCGGCGGTTGTTTCTTGGTTGCGGGCGGCTGTGCAAACAGCGCCAGGGGCATTTGCAGTGCGATCAATGAGGTGATCACCAGCAAGGAACGTCTTGAGTTGCGCATGGTACCCTCCGGCCCGTTATGGTTAGGCTCCACGGGCTTAGGAACCGATGGGTGCATTATACTCCCAAATTCGATTCATCGAACGGGTCGAATTGACTATAATGGCGATTTCCCATGCGTCCCACCCTCCGCCTGATTTTGCCGGTGCTTGCTTTAGCGCTGCCCTTGGCCGGTCAGGCGCCGTTCGCCTGGAAAGATCTCGGCGGCGGCCGCATCGAACTCCGTGAGCAGGGCCGCCAGGCGCTGGTTTACAACTACGCGCCGCAGCTTCGCCAAGGCGCGCCCGAAAGTCAGCGCCGCTGTTGCTATTTTTTCCCGGTCTGGACCCCCGCCGGCGTTTCGGTGCTTGACGACTTCCCGGCCAACGAATTGCACCACCGCGGCCTCTACTGGGCCTGGGAGATTGTGGAAACCGGCGGCCAACAGTTCGATCTCTGGAAGAACCTCACCGTCCAGATGCGTCCCGTAACAGTTCCCGCCGTGAGTGCCACCGCCCGCGACGCGCTCCTCACCGTCCGGAACCTCTGGCAGGCCGCCGGCCACGATATCGTGCGCGAAGAACTCCACCTCACCGTCTTCCCGACCCGCGACGGCGCGCGCGAGTTCCGCGTGCAGCTCACTTGGGAAGCCATCTCCGCTCCCGTGACACTGCGTGCCAGCACCGCTCCCGGCAAGAGTTCCGGCGGCTTCGTCGCCCACTTCGCGCCGGCCGAACAAAGAGTGCTGCGCGCCGACGGCCAGACGGTGACGAAGGACGAAGATCTGAACCGGCACCGCTGGGCCGAAGTCGAAGGCGTCTACGCAGGCCAACGAGCCGTGGTACGGATCACTCCCGACGAGCGAAACCCCGGTGTGCCCTATCAATGGATCTTGCTGACCCGCGGTTTTGCCGGCGCATCCTTCCCCGGTCGCACCGGCACCATCGACGGTTACACGCTCGAATCCGGCAAGCCGCTCACACTTTCATTCCTGGTCCGCGTCGCCGACATGCGATGATGGTGCCGAAGAGCATACAGGAGGAAACCGATGATCACGTTTTCGCGCCGTGACTTGGCGGCCTTGCTTCCCGCGTTGGCCGTCCGCGCCACCGCGCAACAGACCCAGGCGCCCGCCGTGCTGCCAGCCAAGGTGTACCATCACGCGCAGATCCCTTACACCGGCACCGATGAGAAGAAGGGTCGCCGATTCTTTCTGGGAACCACGCAAACCGGCTTTAATATCGAGACGCACGAAACCATCCTCGGCGCCGGCATAGACACGCACCCTCCGCACAAACACGAACACCCCGAAATGCTGATCATCGTCTCGGGTACGCTCGAAGTGCACATGGAGGACAAATCGGAAACCGCCGAAGCCGGTTCGATTGTCTATTTCTCCTCGAACATACTCCACAACGCCCGCAATCCCGGCACGACGCCCTGCCGCTACTACGTAATCGAGCTCCGCGGCTCCGCCGCGTAAGAGCGTGGCGGTGGTGGGCGGTCGCGGGCTCGAACCGCGGACCTTCTGGGTGTAAACCAGACGCTCTAACCGACTGAGCTAACCGCCCCTAAGAGGTTCCGCCTCTGAGTTTATCAAACAGCGGCATCACTCAAGCGGGTTGTGGCACAATCAACCCATGATGCAACGCCTTCTCGCAGCTCTCGTCCTGCTCGCTGCCGCCGCCGCGGCGCAAACGCCCACCAACGGAAAGCGGGTTCACCGCCTGCTGATCCATAACGCCACAGTGGTGGATGGCAACGGCACTCCCGCCAGCGGGCCCAAGGACATTCTCATCGAAGACGGCATCATCGCCGACGTGATCGCCCTCGATCCGGTGGCTCTTGGCCGGGGCGGCGGGCGGCGCGGGCCGGCGGCCGACGCGGTGATCGACGCTACCGGCAAGTACGTGCTCCCCGGGCTCATCAATGCGCACGCCCATCTGCAGGAAGAACGCGGCAGCAAGCCGCAGCCCATCGAGTACGAGCTCGATATCTGGCTGGCCTGCGGCATCACCACCATCCGCGACGTGGGCAGCGACACGCGCCGCGCCCTCGAACTCCGCCAGCAAAGCGCCGAAGGCAAGATCGCCGCGCCACGCATCTTCGTCTACCCGATGTTCGGGCGGCCGCGCGACGCCCAGGCGGCGGTGGCGCATGTTCGCGAACTCAAGCAGATGGGCGCCGACGGCATCAAAATCCTTGGCATCGATCGTGACACCATGCAGGCCATGGAGGCCGAGGCGCACACGCTCGGCCTGCGCGTGGCGCATCACGCCGGCGTGGAAGAGACCAACGCATGGGACGACATCAAGTTCGGCACCACCAGCGTCGAGCACTGGTACGGCATCCCCGACGCCGCCATCGAAGCCGGCGGGCAGAACTTCCCCTCCACTTACAACTACAACAACGAGACCGACCGCTTCCGCTACGCCGGCCATCTGTGGCGCGAAGCCAACCCGGAGCGGCTCACGAAGGTGCTGCAAGCGATGGTTGACGCGCACGTCGCCTGGGTTCCCACGATGGACATCTACGAAGCCAGCCGCGACCTGCAGCGCGCGCAGACCCAACCTTGGTTCGCCGATTATCTGCATCCTACGTTGGAAGAGTATTTCCGTCCCAACCCGGCCAACCACGGATCCTATTTCATCGGGTGGACTTCCACCGACGAAACTTTCTGGAAGGAGAATTACCGTCTGTGGATGGCCGCGCTGCTCCAGTTCGACCGGCTGGGCGGCTTGATCGGCATCGGCGATGACGCCGGGTTCATCTATCAGATGTACGGCTTCGGCTTCCTCCGCAACTTCGAACTGCACCAGGAGGCCGGCTTCCATCCGCTCAAGATCATCCAGCAGGCCACCGGCAACAACGCCAAAATCCTCGGCCAGGAAAACCACCTGGGTCGCGTGCGAGCCGGATGGGCCGCCGATTTGATCGTGGTGAACGGGAACCCGTTGGAGAATCTCAAAGTGCTCTATCCCACCGGCGTGGATGAGATCCGCGACGGCAAGGCCGTGCACACCGGCGGTGTGGAATGGACCATTAAAGACGGCATCCCGTATCACGCGCCGGAACTCTTGGCGCATGTGAAAGAGCTGGTCGCGCAGGCGCGGAAGGCTAACGCAAATTCTCGTTGAACCACGCAATCATGCGCAGCAGCACGTCTTTCTGATGCTCGGGCTTGTGGAAGGAATGGCCTTCGTTGGGATAGACCACCATTTGCGTCTTCACGCCCAGCGTCTTAAGCGCGCGCCAGAATTCGTAGGATTGTGGGGCGGGGCACTCGCCGTCGCGGTCTCCCACTACGATCAGAGTCGGCGTCTTCACCTGCTTGATGAAGTCGATCGCGGACATTTTCGCGTAGACCGCGGGATCGTCGTAGACCCACGCGCCGAAGTACGGGATCATCCAGGTGTCGATGGCGTTCTGGCCGTAGTAGCTTTGCCAGTTGGAGATTCCGGCGCCGGCCACCGCGGCCTTGAAGCGGTTGGTCTGGGTAACCGCGAACATGGTCATGAAGCCGCCGTAGCTCCAGCCGGTGATGCCGATGCGCTGCGGGTCCACCGGCGCCGAGCGGATGGCTTCGTCCACACCGGCCAGGATGTCGCGCAGGTCGCCGCCTCCGAAATCTCGCACGTTGGCAGCGGCGAACTTTTCGCCTTGTCCGTAACTGCCGCGCGGATTCGGCATCAGTACGAAGTATCCCTGCTGCGAGAGCAGCGTGGGATTGTATCCAGGCCGCGGCCAGTTCGGCTTGACCGAGGAGGCCGGCCCGCCGTGCACGGCCACCACCATCGGGTATTTCTTGTTGGCATCGAAGCCGGCCGGATAGATCAGCCAGCCTTGTATATGGAAGCCGTCGTTGCTCCAGTGCAGACTCTTGGCCTCGCCCCATAGGGGTTTGCGCAAGCGGTTCTCGTGCGTCACCTGCTTCCAGTCGCCGATGCGGCCACTCCAGATTTCGGGCGGCTGCTGCCACGAGTGGCGAATCACGGTGCTCGATTTTCCATCGGCGGTCATCGAAATGCCGGAATCGTCGAACGGCGGATTGATGCTCTCATCGCCCTGCCAGAGGCGTTCCGTCTGGCCGGTCGCCGGGTCGAGTTGCGAGACGGCGCTGCCGCCGTCGTGGTGTTCGGTGAAGAACAGGGTGCGCGAATTCTTGGGCCATGTGATGTTGCTGGCCGAGGCTGCCATCCCGGGCGTCAAATTCTTCGCCGTGCCGCCCAACGCGGAGACTTGGAAAACGTCTCCGCCGGTCGAGCCCTCATCGCTCATCAGGCCGCCGATGAAGACGACGGATTTCCCGTCGGGCGCCCAGCGCGGCGTAGCGATCTGCAGCTCGACGGGCGGCTTGTAGATCGATTTCATTTCACCCGACTCGCCTGTCACCGTGTAGAGCTGCGCCGTCCACCAGTTGGCGTCGCCATCGCCGGGAGCGGCGGTTGCGGCAAAGCCGTGGCCGTCCGGCGACCAATCGTATTCGTAGACGTACATGTCCTTGGGAGTGAGCTGGCGCGCCGTGCCGGTGGAGGCGTCCACCAGCGTCAGGCGCTGTTCGAAAACCTCCGATTCCAACACGCCGGAGTCCGGCGGCACGGGGTCGAGCGGGCCGGCGGCGTGCGGCAGGTTCTCGGTGAAGAGGATGGCAATGCGCTTGCCGTCGGGCGACCATTTGGGCTCGGCGAGTAGCCCCTTCAGGTGGGTCAACTGCCGGGCCGCGCCGCCTTCTGCGGGCGCCACGTAGAGCTCGAGCTGCTCCTTCTTCGCGCAATCGGAAAGGAAGGCGAGCTGCTTTCCATCGGCGGACCACGCCAGGGCATACTCGTCGCACACCACCTTGCCATCGCCCGCCGTGACGCGGACGCGCGGCGCGATGTAGATAGTCGATTGATTGGGCGCGGCCATCGCCTCCACGTAAGCCAGGTGGGCGCCGTCGGGCGAAATGGCGGTTTGCAGAAAGCCATGCGTGTTCGAGATCTCAGCCAGGGCCGGGTCCACCGGAACCACGGTCTGGGCCTTCAGAAGTGTTGCGGCGAATAAAAAGACAAGTCGCATAGTCAAGCTGAGAGCTTATCAGATCGGCCGGCATAGCTGGAACATCAGGAGAGGGGCATATTGCTCACTCTCCAATCAACTCATCCACCTCGCCGGGCAGCGGACCAGCCATCTCGCGCAGCTTCTCGAACAAGGCGTCGTACAAAGATGCGTAGGCTTCGAGCGCCTCGTCCTCCTGCCGCGGCTTGGCAAACGTGCGCCGCATTTGCCGCACGGCCACCAGCAGGAGTTTCAATTCGTCGTCGGTAAAGCTGAAGGTTTTCGCCATATGATGATGAGTGCCGCCAGCGCGGCCGTCCAGGCCAGCACGCTCACCGCCGCCATGATGCGGGGTTCGGCCGTGGCGCGGTATTCGAGTTCGATGTGTGTCGCCGCGGCAGCGGCCGGACCGAGCACCATAAATCCCAGGTTGTCGGTTTCGATCGGAATTTCGTGGCCGTCCTGCGCGGCGCGCCAGCCGGGGTCGGCATTGACGCGCACTGCTACCAGGCGGCCGGGCGGCGCCGCGCCATCGATCGCCAGGGCATCGGGCCGCAGCCATGCGGTCCGCAGAACGGGCCGCGCGGCGTCTTCCATGGCGGCGATGTAGCGCTCCANNACCAGGTACTGCGTGTTCATGGCCTTGAGCTGCAAGAGCGTGTCGGCGGTCTCGTGACCGGGCCGCGCATCCTTACCGGTGCGCACGTGGTACGCGAGGTCCCACGGCATGCGATTGGTGAGGCCGGTTTCGAATCCGCCGCCCACTTGCGGCAGGTCGAACCACGCGTTCATGCGGAAACGCAGGCCGCCCGACGCAAAGACGCGGCCCTCGGGCGGATGATCGGCCATCCAGCGGGCCAGATGGAATTCGATGGATTGCTCGCGCGGCACGGGCGTCCACGGGCCCCATCCCTGGGTGGCGTAAGCCCAAAGCTGCGGTGTTCCGGCCAGCAGCAGCAGACCGCCGGTTCCAATCGCGCAGAGCCGCACCGTGGAGTTCGAGCTGCGCATGGCGAGGCGCACTGCTTCCACCAGCGCGAGCGCCAGGAACAGCTCGAACTCGATGGCGTAGCGCCGCGATTCGGGGATGGTGTCCAGCCCGTAAAGATAAAAGACCGATGCAATCCAACCGAACGTGAAGGCCGCCATGGTCACGAAGCAAAGGTAAAACGATCCGCGCAGCAGGCGAAACAGCAGGCGGATGACGAGCACGCCGGCCACCATGCCGGCCACCAGCCAGTGCTGCGGCTGGTCGAAATGGTAGGCGAAGGAATCGGTGGGCCAGTTAAAGACGATGGTGCGGATGAACGTGGGAGTGAGCCAGAAACAGGCCAGCAGATAGCCCAGCCCGCCCGCGGCGCAGACGCGCCAGGCGCGGAACTCCGGCTCGCCCAGCGACGCCACCAGCAGCACCACGCAAGCGATCGCCAGGGCGAACGCGCCCACCCAGTTCACCAGCGGCGTGGCTGCGAGCAGGAGCGCGGCCACCAGCACCGGCGGGTATCCGCGCCGCCGGGCGGCGATCCACAGCGCCAGCAGAACCAGCGGCATCAGCATGAGCGCGGTGTTGTGCGGGCCCTCGCCATACTTCGCCAGCACCTGCACGCGCCAGGGAAGCTGGACAATGCCGCGGTCTTGCTCCACCGCTGGAAACAGCCCGTACGAAGGCGAAAGCAGACTGTAGACTAACGCCGCCCCAAGCGACCAGCGGCGGCTCCTTGTAAAATGCAGCGCGAAGAAGAACGCGGTTACCGGGCCGGCACAAGTCGCGAGCGAAACGATGGTCCGGTAAACGTGAGACAGATCGGCATGCGGCGTCAGGTGCCCGAGCGCGGCGGTCAGATAAGGCAAAACCGGCACGTAGAGGAAGCGCGTAGGCAGGCCGCAGTATTGAAGCGGGTCCCAGCCCCACGGATTCGGATGGGCGGACACGAACCGGGCGATGGCCACGTAGCCGTCTTCAATGGAGCCGCGGAAGGGCAGTTCGCCGTGCAGGAACAACGGTCCGTTGAGGAACACGTTCAGCAGGAAGATGGCGAGCGCCGCGAGCGGCGTGACCAGCCGTTTCACCGCGTGCGCTCCCGTTGCAGGAACAGTCCGACCAGCACGGCGAACGAAATGCCGGTCAGCACCCAGCCCACGCGGTTCTCCAGCGGCATGGCGAACACCAGCCGTATTTCGCCGTCGCCGGGCGGCGCATCCACCACCATGAAGCCCATGGCATCCTTGCGCAAGCGAAGCCGCGCGTCGCCTTGCCAGGCCTGCCACGCCGGGTCCCACGTTTCCTGCAGCAGGACGGACTGGCCCGCATTCAGTTTGGCGCGCACCAGCATCTCGTCCGTGCCGGGCCGTTCGAAGGTTGCCGGCACATCCGGTCCATTCTCGATCGCGTCCACGTAGGGCCGCAGGCGCTCCACGTCCTCAATCGTGCGCGGCGGTTGCTGCGCATCGAGGAGCGCCGTATCCACCACGCGGACGCGCGGCGCCCAGCGGCGCGGAATGCGGTAGAGCGTGTTGCCGTGGCCGTCGTCGAAGAGCAGGGGGCCGATTTTCGCGAACCTGTCGGTATGCTGGACGTCCTTGTACGGCTGGTCGGAATTCGGCCCGGCCACATACATGACGTCCACGCCGAATGCCTGCAGCCAGAGAAGCGCGATGGCGGGATCGGTTCCCGCGTTGATCTCCCATTGGCCCACATACTCAAGAGGATTCAGCATCCCTTGATCGGAGCCGCCGCCCAGCTCCGTCAGGCTGTGCCAGGCGTCGAACCAGAAGCGGAGCGTCCCGGAAGGGCAGACGCGCGCCTCCGGCATGTGCTGCGCCAGCCAGTCCGTCACGCGATACTCCAAGCGCGACTGGTAATCGGGCCAGGGCGCAATGACGGTCCAGGCGTGCCGGACGTATTTCTTCGCCGGGAAAAAGGCAACCAGCACCAGCAGCGCGACCACGATCTTGCGCGCTCTGCCGGGACGGAACCAGAGCCATTCCAGCGCCAGAACCGCCGCCAGAATAGATACCAGGTCGAACTCGGGAACCAGCCTCCGCGGATCGCCGCCCACGCGGAAATCCAGAAAGTGGTTGCCCATCACGTATAGCGAGAAGAATACCAGGCAGCCGGCCACAAAAACGGCCCAGGTGTGCTCCGGCCGCGTGCCCGCCAGCTTGTAGCTCGCTAACCCAAATGCCAGCACCACGGCGGCAGCGACCCAGATCGACCAGTTAGTCGCGGGCAGGGCCACGTACTGAAGATTTTGGGCGGTGATCCGAATGTAGGAAGGCACCATCCAGAAGGCGGTCAGTCCATACGCCAGAGCCGGAATGGCGACGGCCGGAATCGCCATCGAAGAACGGCGGCCGGTCACCCAGAAACTCCACAGCAGGATGGGATAGAAGATCGCGAGCGCCGTCGCGCCATAGAAGTTGTTGGACACCACCGCCGCGCTGAAGATCGCCGCCAGAGCCAGGGATGCGGGACGGCGCTGGTCCAGCGCGCGCCACGAAAAGGCGAGGGCGAAGGGGAGCAGCGACAACGCCGTAATGTGGGGGCCTTCGCCGTAACGGAGCAGGACGCCAAGGCGTACCGGAACGAGAGCTCCCGAGTCGAGCCGGAACTCTCTCAGAATCAAGAAGCACGGCGAGAGGACCGCGGTCGCCACCGCGCCCAGCCACGCGGCGCCGCGTGACCGGCCGGCCGCGCGGATCAGCAGGTACACTCCGGCGATGCCCAGGCTGTAGAAGAACATCGTATAGAAGTGGTAGGCTTTGACCGGCCAGAAGCCCACCACCTTGGAAAGCAGGGCGGTGCCGTAACGCAGGGCGGGCGGGTAGATGTAGTCGAAGCGGGTGCCGGTGTACCACAGCGGCTGCCACCGCGGATGCGGCCAGTGCTCGACGAGGAAGCGCGCGTCGGAAATGAAAGTGCTCTCGATGGAAGGCCACTGATTGGTGTACTTGTAAGTGAAATACGGGCGCACCAGCGCCGCGCCAAAGAGAAAGAGGATGCAGCAATCCAGCAGGATTTGCTTCCGCCGCGTCATGCCGCCCGCTCCTGGCGCACGCTCCAGGCGATCAATCCAACCAGGACCAGCAGCGTCAGCAGCGTCAAAATGCGCCCGATCTGATTCTCGAGTGGCGTGACGAACTCCAGTCGTACTTCCCGCTCGCCCGGCGGCGCGTCCACCACCAGGAATCCCATTGCGTCCTTGCGCACCGGCACCCGAGTGCCGCCGGCCCACGCCTGCCAGGCCGGGTCGTAGCTTTCCTGCACCACAATCGACTGTCCCGTCTCCACCTTCGCCCGAACCAGCATCACATCGGGGCCGTTGCGTGCGACCGACGGCGGCGCGTCGGGACCTTTTTCGATCACGTCAACGTAAGCGCCTAGGTTCTCCACGTCCTGACTGCTGCGAGGCGGTTTTAGGGCATTCAGCCTGGCCGTGTCGACCACGCGCGCGCGCGCCGGAAAGCGTCGCGGGATCTGGTAGAGCATGTCGCCCTTTTGATCGTCGAACAGCACCGGCACTTTTCCAGCGAGCTTTTCCGGTGCCTCGACATCTTTGAACATCTCCTGGGAGCGTTGGTCGGAAACGAAAACGGCGTCGGAGCCAAAAGCCTGCAGCCAGAGAATCGTGGGCTCGGCCTGGCGGCCGAGGTTGATCTCCCACTGCGCCGGTTCGGCCTGCGCGTTCAGCAGACCCTGATCGGAACCGCCGCCCAGTTCGGGCAGATCGTGCCAGGCGTCGTACCAGAAACGCACTGAGCCGGTGGCGAAGATGCGCGCGTCCGGCATGTTCTTCCAGATCCAGTCGGTGACGCGGTATTCCACCCGATTCTGGTAATCGGGCGTTTGCGGGAACACGTGCCAGGCATGTCGAATGTAACCGGTGGCGGTCCAGAATGCGGCGAGCACCAGAGCGATGGCGACGCCGCGCNNTCATGTCGAGCTCGGGCAGGAGGCGTTTGGGGTCGCCGGCGACGCGAAAGTTGAAGAAGAGGTACCCGAGGACGTTCACGGAGAAGAAGAGCGCACTGCCCGCGACGAAGACGCTCCAGGTGTGGTGTGGTTTGGCGCGCGCTAGCCGGTCGCTTGAGATGGCGAAGACAATGGCGACCCCGACGGCTACCCAGATGGACCAGGTGGTGCCGTGCTCGGAGACGTATTTCATGTTCTCAGCGGTGACTTTGAAATAGGAAGGCACCAGCCAGAAAGCAGTCAGGCCGTAGGCGAGCAATGGTATGGCGACCGCGGGAGCGACGATGCGCTTCTCCTGCCGGGTGATCCAGAAAGCCCAGACGAGGACCGGATAGAAGACCGCCAGGGCGGTGGCGCCATAGAAATTCGTGGCGGCGACGGCGGCGCAGGAAAGTGCGGCCAGCGCCACGGCCCAGGGCCTGCGCCGGTCGAGCGCGAGCCAGGTGAAAGCCAGCGCGATGGGAATGATTGCCAGCGCGCTCATGTGCGGGCCTTCGCCATATTTGACGAGCACGCCCAGGCGCTGGGGCTGCAGCATCCAGGCGTCGCCGCGGAAGAGCGGCATGAAGAGAAAAATGGGCGACATCAGCGAAGTCGCCACGGCCCCCAGCCAGGCGCAGGCACGCGAATTCGTTCCCACCCGCACCAGCAGATAGACTCCGGCGATGCCCAGCGCGTAGAACAGAGACACGTAGAAGTGGTAAGCCTGGACCGGCCAGAAGCCAGTGAGCTTGATGATGGCGGCCGTGCCGTAGCGTACGGCGGGCGGATAAATGTAGTCGAAGCGCGTGCCGGCATACCACAAGGGCTGCCACTGCGGGTGCGGCCAGTGCTCGGCGAGAAAACGCGCATCGGAGATGAAGGTGCTTTCGATGGAGGCCCACTTATTCTCGTACCTGGCCTTGAAGTAGGGGCGGATGAGCATCGCCGCATAGAGAAAGACCAGGAAAAAGTCCAGGAGGACCGCGCGGGAAAGCGCCCCCGCTCTCTTGCCGGGCGTACTCTGGGCACGGTTCTGTGATTTTGAGCTCAAGGTTGTGATGTGATCATTATGACAGGGGCAGCCTCTTCCCCCGAAGGGAAAGAAGCAGAGCGCCAACCGCCCCCCAGCCAAGGAAGACGGCCAGCGCCCCGAGCGCCACAGCGCTCAACACCCGGCAAATCCGCAGTTCCGTTCCGCCGTCGTATTCAAGTTGCACATCGCAAGGGCCATTGCACCCCGGTTGAAGCCACATCAACCCGAGGCCGTCGGCTTTGACCTGGCGGGAGATGCCGTTGGCTTTGGCATGCCAGCCGGGATGATGGGTAACCTGCACGGAGACAGCCTGGCCCGGCCACGCTTCGGTCGAGATGTGAATCCGATTCGTGCTTTCCCATCGGGACTCCGCCAGCGGAAGGGAACGATCCTCCAGGGCAGCCACATACTTCTCCACGTCCCGCGTGTCTCGCGGCCCGGATGGCGTGCGCTGGACTAACGCGGGCACGGGCACCACATGCGCCAGGGAATCCGATCGCAGAGGAACACGATAGATCGTCACGTCATCCACGCTCCAAAGCGCGGGCAATATCCCATCGAACTTTTTCGGGTGGCTGAATCCCTTCCAAAGCTCCTGGCTGTTGGGGCCCGACACCGCAATCGCGCCGGTGCCGTACGCTTGCAGCCAGGTGATTGCGACGCGGGCATCCTGCTCGGGCGTGTCGCCTCCGTTGTAAATGCCATCGTTGGCGCGCTGCTGGACTGGATTGTAAGCAACGCTCCACGAACCGCCGGCGAACTGCTCGATATTGGTGAACACGTCGGTCCATTTCCCGATCGATCCCGGCATCATGATGCGGATACCGGGAAGGTGGTCCCCCGCCCAGAGCGACGCGCGGTATTCAATCGTCTGGGTCGCGTCGCCTGGCGCAAACACGGCTTTGGCGAATTTCCGCTGGGAAACGATTTGCTCCGCGGCGAACGCTATGAACAGAAACAACAGGCAGGCCTGCAACGGCCGTGGGATTCTCCTGAAAAACGGACGCGCCGCGAATATGGCCAGGAGCGCCAGCGAGAATTCCATTTCGACCTTATAACGGCCGGGCTGCGGCAGGAATTGGCGGTTCAAATAGGTGGACATGAGCGGCAGACTGCCCGTCAGCCAGGCGAAAAGCGCGAAGAACTGCAAGCGCCAGTCCCCGGTCCATCGGGGCAGGAAGTGCCATAGCAGCGCCCACCCGGTTGCCACGATTCCGAGCGCGGTAAAGGATCCGAGGGTCCAGGAACCCCCGCCTCCGCCATTCGATGCGCTGCTAATCGCCAGGATGTTGGACGGCGAAAGGTATGGAGAACAGATCGCGTAGGAGAACAGGCCGATGACCGCGGTGAGCCGCAGGTTGCGAAGCCATTCCTCGCGGCGCAGCACAAACAGCAGGCACAAGCTCGCCATGGCCGTGAGAACCGGGCCAAAATCGCTGGCGAGCGCACAAACGGTGATCGCCAGCACGGTGGCGGCATAATAGACCCGGCGCCGCGTTTGGATGGAAAGCGCGAGAAACAGGATCACCAGCGGCAGGATTGCCAGAGCGGCCATATGCGGCGTTTCGTCCCATACGGCGGCCAGGTAGAGGCGGCGGGCATCCCAGAAATGGATGAGCGAGAACTGCGTATCGGGCAAGAACAATTGCGATGGCGAAGCGAGCGAATAGAAGGCGGCGGCCGCAAAGGCGTACCCCGGCGCCCGGGTCAACAACCATGCCATCAAGAACAGAGTGACCGGACCCAGACAATAGACCAGGCCGGAGACTATCTGAAACCCGACGTCGTGGGGAATGCCGCGAACCGCGGCTATCCATGCGCTCAAAGCGGGCACCAGGGGCGCGTACACAAATTCGAGCGGCACTCCGCAATCCCAGTAGCGCCACCATTCGCTGTGGAACCATCCTCCACCGAGCCGGGCCATCGCGATCCAGAAGCCCTGCATCGAGTTCATGCGCGGGGTATACCGGATAAACATTTCACGGCAGACGTATGCGTTCAGCCACAGGAGTATGGCCGCGTATCCGGCCGCGCGAATCACCTCCGGAAGGCGCAATCGTTCTTCCATCAGAACGGCCGGCGGATGTCGTCCAACCCGCCCCTCAGCAGCGCTCATGCTCCCGTCACCTGAGTTCAAGTCAGTTGGCCTGTTTGATTTCGCCCGCGTTGCGGTAGCGCCGCTCCAGGCTTTGGAACCGCCGCTGGCGGATGATGCCGGAGCGGTGCAGCAGGTACCGCGCCAGCAGCCACAGTATCGAGATGCCGTAGATGGAGCTCTGGAGGAACGATGCCGACGATGCCTGTTTGAAGTACCTGGTTGGCACCGGCACTTCGGTGATCCGCATCTTGATGTTGACCAGTTGCGCCATGATTTCCTGGTCGAAGATGAACTTGTCGGAGTTCATCGACAGGTTTACCGATTCCAGCGCCTCGCGGTCGAAGGCCCGATAGCCGGTATGGTATTCGGAAAGTTTCAGCCCAAACACGACGTTTTCCGCCATCGTCAGGAAGCGGTTGGAGATGTACTTCCACCACGGCATGCCCTGCTTCATGGGGTGCGCGCCCATGAGCCGCGAGCCCAGCACCACGTCGGCCACGCCGTCTTGAATCGGTTTGATGATTTCGGGCAGGAGTGTCGGATCGTATTGATAGTCGGGGTGCACCATCACGACGATGTCCGCGCCGGCGCGCAGCGCTTCGCGATAGCAGGTTTTCTGATTGGCGCCGTAGCCGTAATTGCGGTCGTGAACGAAGAGCTCGAGGCCCAGCTCGCGNNGCAGCGTCTTGGCGGCATTGTAGGCAGGCATGACCACGACTACTTTAGGTTTCTTCAGACTCATTCGGTGCGCTCCGCCCGGGCGCGGACAATGAATTGGTACGCGAACAGGTTTTTCCAGACTCGCGCCGATTCAAACGATAGCCGTTCCACGGCGCGCACTACCGGCTTGCCGTCCCATCGCGGAAAGGCCAGCCCCACCGGCACGCCCGAGGAGCGGACGGTTTCGATTCGCAGCCCGGCGCGGCGGAACAGTTCCACCCATCCGTCCCAAGTGTAAAAATGCAGGTGGGTGCTATCGAACAGGCCGCGCTCGTGCTGCGGAAAGCGGCCTCTCAGCAGGTTCCACCGGAACCAGGCATGGCCGCTGTTGGGCAGCGAACCCATGAGTGTGGCGCCGGGCGCCATCCGCTTGCGGCACTCCTCGAGCAACTCGAGCGGCGCCCGCAGATGTTCCAACACGTCAGCGCAAATGATGTAATCGAAGAGCCCGGTCAAAGGCGGCAGCCCGTCATCCAAATCGGCGCCGGCAAACTCAACCGTGCGCGGATGCGGCGTATTCGGCCAATCGACGCTGGTGACCGCGAAGCCGCGGTTTGCCAGAATCTCCGAAAGATAGCCCACCGCGCACCCCACATCGAGCACGCGCCGGCCTT
>PLZX01000026.1 GCA_003152325.1 Bryobacterales bacterium
GAGAATTAGTCGTCGCGATACCGCTCGCAAGATGGGTGCGCGTGAAACCGCGCCCACGTTCCGCCTTCGGCTTCACTCCACTTGGCAAGGGGGTAGCTTCGCCCCCCGTTGCATCCCCCGGACCAGGCGGGCCTTCGTGCCCTCCGTGGACCTCCAGACCGTGGGAGACTTCGCTCTCCCCCCGGACCCCCATCGACCAGGCGTATGCCGCCATGGACCCGCACGAGGGCTNNGCGCCCATCGACCGCAGCGGGGCTTCCGCGCCCCTGCCCCACGGCCAACCCTGGGCGGATTGGATGCGCCCATGAGCAAAACACGCGGCAGCGAAAGGCGCGCCCGGAACGGTTGGCTGGCGATGCGATCGAGTGCCGAGGAAGAGGCGCTTATCCGCAAGAAAGCGGCCGACGCGGGCATCTCCGTCAGCGAACTGATGCGTGCCGCCACGCTCGGCTACCGCCCTCCCGCCTCGAAAATCGATGTCGCCGCCCTGACTAAAGTGCTCTTCGAGATCGGCAAGATCGGCTCGAACATCAACCAGATCGCCTATCACCTGAACGCCGGGCGCCCCGGCGATGTCATGGAGGGCAGCATCGAAAGCGCCCTGCGCGAGCTGGACGAATGGCGAACGGCCCTGATGCAGGCCCTGGGATTCGAGCGCAGCCGCAAGCCCCCGGCGTAGCCCCTCACCCCATTGACAGTCGCCGCCTAACATCCGACTTGTAGGAATGACTACACTCCTACATAAAGGAATTGCTGATGCGCGCCGCCACGCTCGGCTACCGCCCACCGGCCTCGAAAATCGATGTCGCCGCGCTGACTAAAGTGCTCTTCGAGATCGGCAAGATCGGCTCGAACATCAACCAGATCGCCTATCACCTGAACGCCGGGTGCCCCGGCGATGTCATGGAGGGCGGCATCGAAAGCGCCCTGCGCGAGCTGGACGAATGGCGAACGGCCTTGATGCAGGCCCTGGGATTCGAGCGCAACCGGCAAGCCCCCGGCGTAGCCCCTCACCCCATTGACAGTCGCCGCCTAACATCCGACTTGTAGGAATGACTACACTCCTACATAAAGGAATTCCTGAAATCCACAACCGCCCTTGACACCACGGCGGCTTAGGCTACACTCCGGAATGTAGGAACACCTACACCCCACCAAGCAACAACACCGGAAGCTAGACATGTATACAATTGCACTGCTCATCCAAAAGGGCGGCTCGGGAAAAACCACCCTGGCCATATCGCTTGCGACCACTGCTGCTGCCGATGGTTTGACCGCTCTCATCGTCGATCTTGACCCACAGACTTCCGCCTGCAATTGGCACGACCGGCGCGTTGCCGCAAATCCGGGGGCGCAAAATCCGCTCTGTCTTTCCGCCCAGCCGTCGCGGCTCGCCGCCGTCCTAAGGGAAGCCGGGGAGGGGGGCATCGATCTCGTGATCATCGATACCCCGGCCAAATCATCCGACGCTGCACTCGCCGCCGCCAAGGTCGCCGATCTTGTCCTCGTGCCGTGCAAGCCCCAGACCTTCGATCTCGAAACCGTCAAATCCACCCGCGAGATTATCGCTCTCGCGGGCGGAAAACCTGCCCTAGCCATCCTCAATGACGTAGGCGCCGTCGGCAACCGCCATGAACAAGCCAAAGCCTTCCTGCAAAACGAGGGGCTTCCCGTATGCCCCTACAGCTTCGGTCACCGCGTCTGCTTCGGCGACGCGGTGTTCTTTGGCAAATCCGCCACCGAACACGACCCGAGAGGGAAGGGTGCCGAGGAATGCAGGAATGTCTACAAATATACAATCCGGATTGTCAGGAAGTTGGAACAAGAAAGGAAACGGAATAATGGCATCGCCAAAAACGGACCTCGCCAAGCTCGGGTCAAGGCTGGCTGACAAGGCAGGAACTTCCCGCAAGCCCGATCCAGCCGAAGAAAAAATCGCCCCCGCGCGCAAACCGAAAGACCGTGGCGTGCCAATCACGTTTCACATGCCGGATCACGTTCGGCATCAGCTCAAGGGACTTGCCCACGAACGAAGGACCACCATCCACAATCTGGGAGCTGAGGCGTTCAATGATCTGTTCGCCAAGTACGGCAAGCCGGAAATCGCGCCGGTTACGAGGAAGGAGAGGGACCAGATTTGACCGATGAACGATTCATGCGCCACCATTACGGAGCCAGCGGCTACGTGAAGCCGCCCCGCGATACCTAGCCCCACATGCGCCCGTTAAGCCCCCTATGATCCTCAAGGGCAACCAGCGCGGCAGCGGGCAGCAGCTCGCCACGCAACTTCTCAACGCCGACAACAATCAGCGCGTCGAGATTCTCGAACTTCGTGGCTCCGTCGCGCAGGACCTGCACGGCGCCTTCGAGGAGTGGAGCGCCTGCGCGATGGCGACACAGTGCCTCAAATATCTCTACAGCCTGTCGATCAATCCCGATCCCCGGCAGGGCGGTCTCACCCGTGCTCAATATTTCGATTTAATCGAGCGCGCCGAAAAAGAGCTGGGGCTTTCCGGGCAGCCTCACGCTGTCGTCCTTCACGTCCACAACGACGGCCGAGAGCACTACCATGTTGTCTGGTCGCGGATCGATATCGACAACCCGAAGGCCGTGCATATTGCGCATGACCGGCTGAAGCTTCGCAAGGTCGCTCAGGAATTCGCCCGCGACCATGGCCTCACCCTGCCATCCGGCATGCGGAAACATGGAGTCTGAGTAGCTCCGAGGCAGACACAACACCCAGAATAAACCAGCACATCGCCGCAGGGGCGGGCAGGGGGGTGCGGCTCGCTCCTTCCGCGCGGCCCAAGGCGGCGCGCGGCTTCTATGGCTGGTAAGATTCGGGTGTGGGGAGCGACTTCAAAAACGGCCGGATATTTACACAGTTGCTTACACAGTTTCACATTTCTGGAATTTAAGTCTACTTAAAACAGTTACTTACAAGTACATGCAGGGGACTCAAAATCCGGCGCACTTCACTGTGCGTGTGGGTTCAAGTCCCACCTCCGGCACCAACCTCGGCGCCGCTTCAGTGAGGCTTGATGGCGATGGTCTGGTTGCCGTCGAAATACACTTGGTAGCGTGTGCCGGCAGGAGCCAGGACGCCCTTGTCGTGCTTGCCGGGAGGCTCGATTAAGCGATCTTCCTTTGCACCGCGGCCGGCGGCGGAGGTGGCACGGATCTTCAGCTTGGTGCCGTCGAAGGCCTCGACGTCGGTGAGCTTAAAGGTCGGCCTGTTGCGCATCACCAACAGCTTTCTGCCGCCGCCCCCGGCCACATGGCCGGTCACCTTCGTACCCTTGGCAACTATGACTACATCATCCACGCGAAAGTCTCGCGCCACCACGAAGTGCAGCACCTGCCCGGCCGTCGGACCGGGCGGCACATCCTCNNGCCGCAGCCGCGGTGGGCGCCGAATCCGCCGGTGGGGTGACGGCGGGAGGCGCCGGTTCAGTTGGCGGCGCGGGCCGCGCAGCCGCCGAACTCGAAGCGGCCTTGGGATTGCGCATGGTTTCGATGAGTTCCGCCGTGGCGCCGGCCTTGGTCAGCCGGATAATCTCAGCGGTCGAAAGGTCAAACCTGGTGGTCTTCGACGATTTCACGTGGTTGACAATCACCGAGCTGGGGACCTTGGCCTGCAGCATATCGAGCACGCCCTGATTGGTCAGCGCCGAATCCGCCGGTCGAGACGCAGCGACGCTGTCGGGCAGGGTCGGCACGGCAGTATCGGCCGTCGCGGGCGCCCAGGCATCCTGGACCGGCGAGGACGGAGTTTGATTCGCCTGCGAAACCGGCACGGGCGCAGGCCCAATCACCCGATGCTTCCACCACCAACCAGCGGCCGCGGCGCAGAGAAGCAAAACGCCGACCGCCGCCATCACCAGGGTTTTGGGTAGCTTCTTTGGGGCGGCGGCCATCGCAGTACGGCTGATCACGGCCGAATCCGCGCGCTGTTTGAGCCCCGCCAGTTCCGTCCGCATTTCCTGCATGCTCTGCCAGCGCTGGCTCGGGTCCTTCCGCATGGCGCGCTGCACAATCCGATCCAACTCGGCCGGGACGCCTTCCACGATCTGGCCCATGGGCTTGGGATCGTCGCGCAGAATGGCCGACAGCGTCGAGACCGTGGACCCCGCGGCGAAGGCTTTGCGCCCGGTCAGCATCTCATAGAGCACCACGCCGAATGTGAAGATGTCGGAGCGGGCATCCACCGGCCGGGCGTCGGCCTGCTCCGGCGACATGTAGCTCACCGTTCCGAGGATCGAACCTTCCACGGTCATGGGCGCGCTGAGGGGCAGCGTGGCGTCGTTCTCTTCCACCACCAGGGTTGGGGCGGTCAGCTTGGCGAGCCCGAAATCTAAAATCTTGACGAGGCCCGTGCCAGTCACCATCACATTGCCGGGCTTCAGATCGCGGTGCACGATGCCGGCCGCGTGAGCCGCCTCCAGGGCGCTGGCCATCTGCACGGCGCAGTCGAGCACCTTCGCCGCGGTCATGCCTTCCTTGGGAATCAGCACGTCGAGCGTGGAACCGGCAAGGTACTCCATCACCATCAGGTCCATGCCATCCTGCGAGAGTACATCATAGATAGTAATGATATTGGGGTGGTTGAGCGCGGAAGCGGCCTGCGCCTCCTGAATAAANNTCGGGATCGCCGGAGGTACCGCTGGTGAGAACTTTGATGGCGACGAAGCGGTTCAGGCGCGTGTCCTGGGCCTTGTAGACTTCACCCATGCCACCGGCCCCCAGCCTTTCGAGAACCGTGTAATGGGATATCGTTTGGCCGATCAATGTGCCCGCTCCGAGTCCTTATAGTGTGTCACAATTCCCGTCTAAGACGTCAAGGAAGGCGGGGCTGCGGCAGCATCGGCTCCAAACTGGCGGTTGGGCCGCGGACCCATCTGAAATACGAAGGTTCCGCCGCGCGCGATGTCGGCGTGCCGGAACCAGACCTTGTGATAGGGCTTCCCGTTAAAGGTCACCGACTGGATGTAGCAATCCTCCGGCGACTTGCGTTTGGCCTCCACGGTGAGCGTCGAGCCGGGGCCCATATCGACCACCGCCCGGTCGAACAGCGGAGTGCCGAAAACGTAGTTGCCACTCACCGGATCTACCGCGTAGAATCCCAGCGCGCTGATGACGTACCACGCCGAGATCTGGCCGCAGTCTTCGTTGCCCGCCACGCCGTCGGGATCGTCGTGGTACATGGTTTCGAGCAGGCTGCGGACGCGCTCCTGGGTCTTCCAGGGCGCTCCGGCATAGCAATACAAGTAGGCGATGTGGTGGCTGGGTTCGTTGCCGTGCGCATACATGCCGACCAGGCCGGCAACGTCGGGCGGCGTATCCGGCGGCAGGTCGGTGGACTGGGCGAAGAGCGCGTCCAGTTGCGCGACGAAGGCTTCGCGGCCGCCGAACAGCTCGATGTATCCCTTCAAGTCGTGCTGGTTTGCGAAAGTGGCTTGCCAGGCGTTCGACTCCGTGAAATCGCGCCATTTCTTCATGATGCTGATTTCTTTCGGATCGAACGGCGCGGCCCACTCGCCGTTCTGGAGGCGTGGGCGCATGAAGCAGGTCTTTCTATCGAATAGGTTGCGGTAGTTTTTGGAGCGCTCGGCCAGCAGGCGGGCATCGTCTTCGGCGCCCGCTGCGCGGGCGATCCGCGCCGCTGCCCAATCGTCGTAGGAGTAGTCGAGCGCCTTGCTGGTGGACTCCTCGACTAAGTCGCACGGGATGTAGCCCATCTTCCGATAGAGTGCGAGGCCCTGATAGTCGTCGGCCATGACGCGCCGCTTCACCATGGGATAGGCCTTCGCGAAATCGATTCCCTGGAAGCCTTTCTCGGCCGCTTCCGCGATCACCACTACGGAATGGTAGCCCGTCATGCAACTCGTCTCTACGCCCTGCAGCGGCCAGACCGGAAGACCCAGAGGGCTTTCCGCGGCCATGCGAATGAGGCAGTTCACGAAGTCGGGCACGCGCTCCCGCTGGGTGAGCGTGTAAAGCGGATGGGCGGTGCGATAGGTGTCCCACAAAGAGAAGGTGCTGTAATTGTGCGCGCCCGGCGCAAGGGTTCGGAGCTTGCCGTCCATGCCGCGGTATTGCCCATCCACATCGTCGAAGAGCGTCGGCGCCACCATCGTGTGGTAGAGCGCGGTGTAGAAAATCTCGCGGTGCTTGAGGTTGGAGGTTTCAATGCGCACCCTGGCGAGCTCGTGCTGCCAGGCCTGGCGGGCCCGCTCGCGAACGCGGTCGAAATTCCAATCCGGAATCTCGGCCTCCAGGTTCTTCAATGCCCCTTCCACGCTGACGGCGGAAATGCCGGTCTTGACGTAGATCACTTCGTCCTGCGCGGTCTGGTATCGCAGCAGGCATTTCGGCCCCGCACCGTCGTTCACCAGTTCGCTCGAGAGAAACGGCTTCGAAAACTTCATCGCGAAAAAGATCTGCCGGCCTTTGGCCCACTGATAGACGGTGCGGCCGCCGACGATGGTATCTGGCGAAGTCACTTTCAAATCGGCGTTGCGAACCTCGCGCGGCCCGTTGCCGTAGTGATGCGCCAGATCCACGATGAAGTGGCTGGTGTCGCTCTTCGGAAACGTGTACTTGTGAAGGCCGGCGCGCTCCGTAGCCGTCAATTCGGCGCGAATGGCATAATCGCGCAACAGCACGGAATAGTAGCCCGGCGTGGCCACTTCGTCGGCGTGGGAGAAACGCGAGCGGTAGCCCTCTTCGGGATGCTCGCGGCTGCCCGGCGCGGTTTTCGCGGCGCCCGTACCCGGCATCACCAGCACGTCCAGCAAGTCGCCGCACCCGGTGCCGCTCAAGTGCGTGTGGCTGAATCCCATGATGGAGCTGTCGCTCGAGTTATAGCCCGAGCACCAGTCCCACTCGTCATTGAAGGTGTCGGGGCTGAGCTGCACCGCGCCGAACGGGACAGTGGCGCCGGGGTAAGTGTGACCGTGGCCGCCGGTGCCGATCGCGATCTTCACAAAGCGAGTGAGATCTTCCGCGCCGCCATCGGCCGCCCGGGCGGGATTGATTGCGGGGCCCAGGCAATCCAGGGCCGGCAACACGGCTACGGCTTGCAGCAGCCTTCGTCTGGTAATCATGCAGTTCATTACAACAGAGGGTCAGGGGCAAGTAAATCGGGGATGCTCGCCTGAAAGATCCAGGATTAACGAACAAACACCAATGTCGGGCGCCCCTTGTACGTCGTCAGCTGCCACTCCCGATACCCGCATTTTTCGGCGACGCGAATCGACGGGAGGTTCTCAGGGTAAATGATGCAGGCAGTCTGGGAGGGTCCGAAGTGCGCATCACCCCATGCGATGGCGGCGCGAACGGCCTCGGTGGCATAACCCTTACCGTGGGATTGCGGGGCTAATACCCATCCGATTTCCGGCATGTCGTGGAGCGATGGCTCCATGTCCCGCTTGTAATCGGCGAATCCAATCTCTCCCAAAAAGTTACCGGTCGCCTTTTCCTCAACTACCCAATAGCCGAAGCCGAGCAAGGCCCAATGGCCAACGTAACGCAGGAATTTGGTCCAGGACTCCTCTTCGGTAAGGGGCTTGCCGCCGATGTGCCGTGTGACGTTGGGGTCCGCCCACATGGCGGCGCTGGCGATGAAGTCGTCAAGGCGATGACCGCGCAGTTTGAGCCGCTCCGTTTCCAGGACCGGTACTTGTGCTGTGGGATGCAGGGGACTGGGCATGAGGACATTCTACTGAGTTGGGCCGTCACAAGAAGGGAGGGGATAAAGCTAGGGGGATTACCTAAAGAAAACTAGGGTTTGTAGTATATCCCACAGAGAGGTACAATCAGATCCGTTATATCTGTGTTGGAGGAACGATGAGAATCTTGAGTCGCCTAATCTTCTTGTTCGCGCTTGGCGCATTGGCTTGGGGCCAAGCCGTGATCACCCTGCCGGGCGGGCAGGTTTCCCTCGGAATCGGGCCGCTCGGCCAACTTGGCGCCGGCAGTCTTCCGGCCGGCAGCAACGATCCGGGTTCAAAGTATGGCATCTACCTCGCAGCCCAACATGCCGACGCAATCGCACCCGGCTGCTTCTGCGAGGGTTGGGGCATATCGGCTAACGGTGTCGCGGGCTATGCCGCCAACGACGATGGAGGCAACTCAAATATCGCCTCTTCCAGTTTCAGTTCCACGGCCACCACCGCTACCTCGGTCGTTACCCTCACGGGGACCACCCTCCAGATTTCGCAGGCGTATGCACCCGCTCCCGCAGTCGGCGCGAACACCGTGCTCTTCGTGGACACCGTGACCCTCACCAACACAGGCTCCAGCGCCCTGACCAACGTCCGCTATGCCCGCTCCATGGACTGGGATATACCTCCGACGGAGTTCAACGAATATGTCACCATCGGCGGCGTGGGAGCTTCCGCCCTGCTCTTCTCCAACGACGATGGCTTCTGCACGCCCAATCCCCTCACCGATTCTTCCAGCACCTGCCCCCTGCAATTCACCGGCGTCAGCAGCAACAACGCCAACGTCACTAAGATCGGTCCCGCTGACCAGGGCTCGCTCTTCGTCTTTGGCTTGGGAAACCTGGCCGCCGGCGCTTCCAAGACCTTCTACATTTATTACGGCGCCGGCATTAACGAGTCGGCTTCCATCGGGGCGCTCACGGCCGTTGCCGCCGAAGTTTATGCACTTGGCTACGCCAGCAACGGTCCCACTGGCACCGCCAACACCAATTCCGGCGTCTGGGCGTTCGGCTTCGCCGGTGTCGGTGGTACCCCGATCGGCGGCACAAGTGTCCCAGCCCTCTCCAACTGGGGCTTGGGGCTGCTCGCTATGTTGTTGATCGGCGCCACCGCGTTTAAACTTCGCTCGGACTCCGCGGGCGCTTGACCCGATAGCCGGGTGGAGTACGTGGCTCGCTTACCGCTTCACCGGCACGCGTCGCCGCAGTTCCTCAAACCAGTTGTCGACGCCCACCATCCGCCTGCCGCCGGGGTCCGCGCCCCCGATCAACTCCACCAGGAACCGCTTGCCGTCCGGAGCCACGTCGAAGGTAGTGCCGAATGTTCCCTTAATCAGCACCTTGGGCAACCCGAGTTGCAGGTGCGGCCCGGCTTGAAAGTCCACCGCCATCACTCCGCTCTCGCCCGTTAAAACCCTGTAGAACAGCTCCCGGCCGCTGCGCGCCCACCGCACCGAATCTCCCCCTTGCGTGGAAACCCGCTCCTTGCCGCCGGGCCCGGGGAAGGGTTGCACGTAGATTTCTGTTTGCCCGGTCTCCTGGGAGACATATGCCACCCAGCGCCCGTCCGGGGAAACCTGGGCATCGGTTTCGTAAGCCTCCGCATCGTGCAGCGGGTAAGGCTTGCCCGCCACACCGCCCGCCACCGGCAGCACCCAGATGCGCGGCGGCTTCTTGTCGACGCTTTGCGAGTACAGCAAGAACTTCCCGTCCGGCGACCACGAACTGGGCGTCGGCTCCGATTCGGTGGCCAACAGTTGCTCCGGCTTTCCACTCCCGTCCGCCTGCACCCAATAGATCCCTCTCTTCCCGTCCAGCAAGGCGTTGTAGGTAATACGACGCCCGTCCGGAGTCCAGATGGGATCAGCGTTTACTCCTCCGAAGGTCACGCGCGTTTTGATCTTCCGTTCCGTATCGAAGACCCAGATATCTTGCGGACTGCCGGCAGTGGTGGCGCTGGTGTAGACCCCATTGGCGATCCGCCGGCCGTCGGGCGACAATCTTCCCGTGCCCCATAGCACCGTTTCCGAGATGGCCTGCTGCTGTTGACCCTGCCGGTCCGCCCATCCCATGGTGGTTCCGCCAACCCCTCCGGTAGTGGCTTCAATGTAGACCAGCGAACCGCTATCGGAGAATGTGTATTCGGCTATGCTCGAGCTCGGGCCGTTCGTGGATACGCCCTCAACCACCGGCGCCTCGGAGCCTGTTGCCGCCAGCCTTTCCGTGTCGAACGGCACCGCGAACAAGGTGGCCCCGCGAATGTACACCAGGTGGCCCGTAGGCACATAGCGTCCATCCTGCCCGTTGCTCGCCACTACGCGGTAGCCGCCCTTCTTCAGGTCAAGCACCGCGATCTGGCTGGTGGTCCCGGATCTGATTGTGAACAGCAACGCGCGCGCGCCTGGCAGAAAGTGCGGCGCCACGTGCGAACTCTCTCCCTTCTTGCTGTCGGGCGTGGTGAGTGTTACCGGCGTGCCGCCTGCACTCGAGATCCGCATCAGCCCCTTGCCAGCGCTGAAGACGATGGTTCCGTCGTCGCCCCAACTGACCCCGGAAGGCGACGCCACGTCCGCCAGCGTGATGGCCGTTCCCCCGGTGACGGGAATCTTCTTCAGCTTCACTTCCGCCGTACCCATGAAGGCGACGATCCATTGGCCGTCGGGAGAAAAGTCCCCAAAATACATGTTGTCGGCCCCGGGGAGCGGCTTGGCCTCCACCTGGTCCATCATCCGCAAAACCAGGTGGGGGGTAGTGCCGGCAAGCTCCGAGAAGTCCAGCCGCGTGCCGTCGTGCGAAAGCACCGGAATTCCAAAAAGTGCCTTTTGCGAATACGTCCAGCGCACCACCGCGCGCGGCTCGGCCGAAGGACGATGCAGCAGTGCCCAGGCCACCCCAACGCCGGCGATCACCACTGCCGCGGCCCACCCCAGCCACCACATCCCTTTTTGCCGGGGCTGGACCGGCGCCGCCACGGCCAGCTCATCGGGCGAATCTATTTCGATCCACGCGTCGCCGATGTCCCGCAGCCGCTTCTTCGCGTCGCGCTCCAGGCACCGCTGCAACAGCCTCCGCACTTTGGGCGGTGTGCCGGCCGGCAACTGCTTCCAATCGATATCCGCACGCAACACCGCCGCCAGCGTGTCGGAAACCGTCTCGCCTTCAAACGTGCTCCTGCCGGTCAGCATCTCGAACAGCACCACGCCGAAAGCCCAGATGTCGGCGCGTTTGTCCACCGGCCTGCCGCGGGCCTGTTCCGGGCTCATGTATCCTGCCGTGCCCATGATCATGCCCGCGCGCGTGGCTTCGAGCGTCAGCGTCGGCGAATTGGTCAGGTTCCCGCCGGAGGCCGCCTCGCCTTCGAAGGCTTTGGCGAGGCCGAAGTCGAGCACTTTGATCTTGTTGTCGGTCGTCAGCTTGATATTGGCCGGCTTCAAATCGCGATGCACGATGCCCTTTTCGTGCGCCGCTTCCAGCGCATCGGCGATCTGGCGCGCCAGCACCAGCGCTTCTTCGAGTGGGATCGGCCCGGCTGCGATCCGCTCCGCCAGCGTCGGCCCTTCCACCAGTTCCATCACCAGCGCCCGGATGCCTCCGGCTTCTTCCAGCCCGAAGATGGGGGCGATGTTAGGATGGCTGAGCGACGCCAGCACCTGCGCTTCGCGCTGCAGGCGCGCCATGCGGTTGGCATCGTCGGCGAGTGCCGCCGGCAAGGTCTTGATGGCCACGTCGCGGTTCAAGCGCGAATCGTGCGCGCGGTAGACCTCGCCCATCCCGCCCGCGCCAATCGGCGCCATGATTTCATAAGGCCCGATGTGCGTGCCGACTGATAGAGGCATAGAGAGTTCTACGATTGTACCCCCCTTGCACCCGGAGGCGGTTTTCGCCATAATACGGCCAGATCCAGCGAAGAATCGGTATAGTTTCTCACCGACAGGAGATCTGCCGTGCGAAGCAGTTTGGTAGCCGCCCTGGTTTCGTGTGTTGATAGACCCGTGAAGAGCCGCGCTCGCCGTTTCCTGCTCGGCTTATCTTCGGACGAACTGCAATTCATCGCCGGGTTTCTGGGCTGCTGCATCCTGGAATCGTCTGAAGACGCCGACAGCTCCCGCGCCCAACTGGCCGGGCGCATTACGGAACAGCAACAGACCCGTGCGCCACGCTGCTCCTGGGACCAGGAACACAAGATGATCCTGCTGCGCGAATACCTGGGCCGCAGTTCCGCCGCGCCGGCTACTGCACAATCCCGCCGCCGGCCTGCGGTTCCAGCCTGATTTCCCCGAAGGCCGTCTCGTACTGCGTGACATTCTCGCGCAGCACGTTGAACAAGGCTTTCGCCTGTTGCGGGCTGAGATAAATCCCCTGGAAGTTCTGGATGGCGACGCTTTCCGGGCTCGACTGGCTCACCCGGCCGAAGGATAAAAAGAAATCCCACAGGCTGACCCGCACTTGCACGCTGTTGGCGTAGCTTTCACGGTATTCCGGTCCCTGTGTGAGCTGGAT
>PLZX01000022.1 GCA_003152325.1 Bryobacterales bacterium
TTTCTTGCACGAACTTACAGGTGCTTAGGTGTCATCCGTGCGCGTGTAAGTTTTTTCGTATCAGTTTCCCTTTGAACTCATAACCCAAAGGTCGGTGGTTCAAATCCACCCCCCGCAACCAAATCTCTTCGACTCCCCTTAAAGAAGTAGGATGATGTCATGAGCACCGCCCGTTACGTCCACTGGCAAGACGGAGGCATGTGGCTCGGGTATTTTGTGGAGTTCCCCGATTACCTGACCCCAGGCCAGACGCTTCCGGAATTGGAGGAGAATCTCCGTGATCTCTTCCAGGACCTGACGAGCGGCGAGATTCCGGGCATCCGCAGAGTCGCCGAGCTCACCGTCGGATGAAGCAGACCGATCTGATTCGAAAGCTCGAAACACCCGTTAGCCACTTCAATTGAGGAACTCCCGGTCGAAGCGTCAGAAAACGCCTCGCGTCGACCCGGAGCGAGTGATTCGCCTGTTTATCCGGACAAAGGAACCTTCGCAATTTTCCGAAACGGGGTATCATGTCCAGAGAGTCGGGACCGTTGAGCAATCCTGGTCCCTTTTCAGGAGGGTTTCATGGCTCAGTTTGACGTGGTTTTCGAAGGCGGCGGCGCCAAGGGGTCTGCGTTTGTGGGAGCGCTCACAGCGCTCAAGGCGGCGGGACACACCACGCGCCGGTTGATCGGGACTTCGGCTGGCGCTATCACCGCAACTCTGCTCGCCGTGGGGTACACGCCCGAGGGAATGCTCGATGCGGTGAATGAAAAGCTGAACGGTAAACCGCGGTTCGCGACCTTTATGGATCATCCGCGGCCCGCGGACTTCAGCCAACCACAGAAGGATGTGAGCGACACGATGCGCGCGCTCGAACTTGTCCATATCCCCATGTTTGCCGGGCACCTGCTACTCAACATGCTGCTCGAGACGCCTCTGTACCCCACGCTGTTTTCCGTTGTGGAATGCGGGGGCGTGTTTGCGGGAGTGGCATTTCTGAACTGGATGCAGGAAAAACTCCTGGTGCGGGGAGTGCTGGCGACCGACACTCTGGCTTCGGTCTTCGCCAAGACACAGGTGGACCTCTCGGTGGTCGCTTCGGACACGTCGGACATGGAAATGCTGGTGCTGAACCATCGCACGGCTCCGAACGTGCCGATCGCTTCGGCCGTGCGGATGTCGATGAGCATTCCGCTGGTGTGGCGCGAGATGGTGTGGCAGGAATCGTGGGGGCCGTACCTGGGCCGCAGCAAGACCGGGAATGTGATTGTGGATGGCGGCGTTCTCTCCAATTTTCCGATCCGGCTGATCGACGAATCGGTGCCGGAGATCATGGGGGATACCGATCCGGATGGCGCGCTGAACCTCGGGCTGCTACTGGATGAAACGCTTGCGATCCCAGGCACGAATCCGGGCAAGCCGCCGCTCTCCCTGCAGGAAATGCGGGTAGTGCAGCGGCTCAGCCGCCTTATGGACACCATGATGGGCGCGCAGGATAACGAAGAGATGCGCCAGCATGCTTCCGAGATCTGCCGTCTGCCCGTGAAAGGCTACGGAACTACCGAGTTCGACATGCCTGACCCCAGACTGCAGGCACTTGTGGATGCGGGGCGAGCAGCAGTAGAAGCCCACCTGCAGAGCCGCAATCTGGCACAAGCCTCCTCTACCGCAAGATCGTCCGCCGGCCAGCCGTAGTTCACTTTCGCTCGGCCACGCAGCGGATGCCGGCCATCGGGCCGGTTTCGCTGCTGTCCATCTCAGCGCGGCGGGAGACGCGAATATTGTCTGCTTCGGATTCCCAGAAGCCACCGCGCGTCAGCGCCGAGGCGTTCCCAGCCAGGGGCTCATCCACCGCGCCGATGGCCGGGTCTTCGATAGAATACTTTTTGTAATAGCGATCCAACACCCATTCCGAAGCGTTGCCCAGCGTGTCGTAGAGTCCGTACGCATTCGGCTGCCTGGTTGCCACCTCGTGGCGAACGCCGCCACTGTTGCCAGCGAACCACGCGATCTTTGAAGGCACGCCGTAATACGCGGAGGGGAGCCCTCCCCGCGCAGCGTACTCCCACTCCGCTTCCGTGGGCAACCGCCCGCCGATGGTGGCGCAGTACGATTTGGCGTCGCGCCAGGAGACGTCGACTGCCGGCAGGTTGCTTTCGTTCGGAGGAAATTTCCAGGATTCCCGAACGCGCCGATAGGCGGCATTCGTGACCTCGGTTTGACCCAGCCAGAATCCGGCGGGCAGTTCCACCATATGACTGGGCCCTTCGTCAGGCTTGCATTCCGTGTCTCCCGCGGAACAGCCCATCATAAAGGCGCCAGGCGGAATCCAGACATAAATCAGGCCATCCTTGGGATTCACCCACGGTTGCGGCTTGTTTTCGGGAGCATGATCTTTCTTATCATCCGTGTTATTGAGCGGTGGCACGATCTTCGTGCCGGCTGTAGGATCGTCCGTCTTGACCGTGTGGGAGGGCCATCGCCAATAGACAACCGCACCCACCACCACCAGCGCCAGAGCCGCTGACAGCAGAACCCGCTTGTCCAGCGGCGCCTTTCTCCCTGGAACGGCCCCCACCCTTCCGATCTGCGCCCGCGCCACGGCTTCCTTCAGGCGAGCCAGATTCTCCGGTGTGCAGCCGTCATGCGCGTCCAGCCACTGGCTCATCGAAAGAAAGTAATCCAGGTCCGGAGGCAATTCCGTCGCGGCAAGACGGAACGGAATGATGGGCTTCTTTTCAGAGAACGCGTGCCCCACCTCGCTCAGGATGTGCGGTGAGGCAACCGAGGCCGCACTGACGACCACGACTAGCGCGCGCGCTTGATGGATCCCTCCCAGTATCGCGGCAGGGTAATCGGCGCCAGGTTCGATGTCGCGCGGCGCTATCCAACAGCCGAGGCCGGATGCTTCCAGCGAGGCACAGATCTGCTCCGCAACAGCCTTCTCGCTGGATGAGTAACTGATGAATATGGAACGTTCCATGGCAGCTCGTGCGTAGTGTCAACTGCCCAGAGAGGCGTTGTCCCGCACCGCACGAAGCTTCTGGCGAACGGTGTCAGCATACTGCCTCGCTTCAGCGCGTGTCTTGATCGTGCTGAACCGAGCCAATATTTTGGAATGCGTGGCGGCTGGTGACAATGCGAGGTCGCTGCGCAATGCGGACTGCAGCACTCCGGCGAGATTGCCTTCGTTGACCGGTTGGTCAGGCCGCGTGACTGGGGGCGGGGGTTGCGGCTGGGGCGCCGATTCGACTCCGAAGTCGAAGGGCGGGCAGCCGGACACGCCGGAATCCGCCGGGGTCCCCAGATCGAGCGGAGCATCGCTCCTCGGGCCGGCGAGGGTGAGGAGAGGTGTTAGCTTGTTCGCAGCGGCATCGCGCTGGGTGAGCGGGGGCATACCGAAGATCGTCTCCACAGTCGCGAGAATCGAGGTGTGGTCACACAGGCGATGGTCCACCAGGTTCCGGGGAATCCATGGCGAGGCGATGACCGCGGGCACCCGCACGCCGTATTGCTCGAAGGTAAAGGCGAACTGGTTGTGGTCGCCTCCAGGTTGGCTGTCGCCAGGCGCGACCGCAGGCGGAGGCGCGGCATGATCGTAGAATCCCCCGTGCTCGTCCCAGGTGACTATAAACAAGCTATGCTCCCACACGGGCGAGTTGCGAATCGCCGAATACGTGGCCCGAATCAACGCTTCGCCCCGAGTGACGTCGTCCAGCGGGTGCTGCGAAGTGCTGCACTTGTAATCGGCAAGCACGTTGTAGCTGGGCTCGATGAAAGTGTAGGCCACGCCGTAATCCGCCGCGGTGACATCATCGGCGAATTCGTGGAACGGATGGACCAGCGTCAACTGGATCCCCTTCAGCGACGCCACCATGGGGAAATCGTCTCCGGCGTAGAGGCGCCAGGGGACGTTGTGTCTATTCATCAGATCGAAGATGGTGCCGCCCGGAAAGGTGAACCCGGCCAGTGACTCCCAAAGAACGATCTCGGCGGTAGTGGGGCTATGATCCAGACCGTTCGACGAAGCCGCGTGCATGAAGAAACGGTTCGGCCAAGTGGGTCCGGGCATGGATGCGTACCAGTTGTCGCAAACCACGAACTCGCGCGCCAGCGCGTTCAAGACCGGAAGCTGGCCGGGCGCAAAGGCGCGCATGATCTGGCCCGGATCGCTGCCGCCGGCCGCCGCGTATGAGGCGACAAAGCCGCTGTTGACGATCGCCGGGTAGTGGCCGCCCGATGGGTAAACCGCACCTTGGCCGCAGAGTTGCCCCAACACGTCGGGGAACTCGTGCGGGGGGTCGACGGGCATGGTGTAGCCGGCAGGTTGAATGACGCGGTATGACTGGCCGGAATACTGGTTGGTCTCCGCGCCCGTCAGGCCGTTGATGCCGGTGGGCTGGCCGGTGGCCGCATCGATACCGGTGATGCCGGAGAATCCGAGCATATGATCGAACGAGCGATTCTCCAGCATGAGCACGAATACGTGTTGAATCGGCGAAGTGCTCATCGCATGCCTTTTCCAGTCTTTTCATCTGGTAAACGGGGGCCGGAACGCAGGTAGACGGGGTCGAGAAATGCGGTCCAGATCCATGTCAGCGGCCAGCCCAGTAACAACATGGGGATGGCCACCAGGATCTGCCATAGCGGGTTCGGGTTGCGCAGCACACGGCGCAGGATCAACCTGGCAGCTACTGCGGCAACCATCAGGAACACGCTCGCCGCCAACAGGCGGGCGATGCTCACGGAATGGCCGCGGGCGGACAGCACCAGGCAAGTCAGTCCCGCGAAGGCCGCGGCCGCGGCGATCCAGGTGATCAGCCTGACGGCGATCGAAAGACGGTACGGTTTGAGGGTTGTGGCGCGTGCCACATCCAGAGTCCTCTTGAGTTCATCGAGTTCCGGACTGGTCTCCACCGCCGATGCCAGACAATCCACGCGGAGGAACGTCCAACCCGCCGCGGGCGCCGAAGCCGGCGGGAAACCTTTGATACAGGTTTGGAACTCCTCCTGCATCGTGCGATAGCCGCTGAGCATCAGCGTGTCCGCCTCGGCATCCGAGAACGCGTCGAGATCGGTACGGATGGAAGCCAGCGCGGTCTGCACGTCTTTGCGGATGCCGTACGTGGTGAGGAGCGTCTTCGGTTCCGGTACCGATGGGTCGGAGCAGCCGATCCAATCCACGGTCTGGGCATCCAGATCCTTTTTCAGATGCACATAGGCCACACCGCGCAGAAGACCGGCGTCTGCAAGAGCCGAGAGCAGTTGGTAGCTTTCCTGGCGGCTTCGCGCCATCAGCACGTTATTGGATCGCAGGGAAACCCCAATGCGGGCGCCGCCAGGGTCCTTCTCGAGCGCGGTCTGTCCGGAAGCATCGCTGATCAGCAGGACAGTGCAGTCCTCCCCGAGCAGACTGGCAACGCCCTGGTTATCGTAGACGCCGCCATCCACCAGCTTTGCGGCGTAGTCCGGATACAACGGTTCCAACACCAACGGGTCGAAGAGGCCAGGTACGCAGGCGGATGCCGCCACGGCCTGTCCCAGCCGAATTCGCCGGTATTGCGGCGGCGCCTGCGAATAGTACATCCGTCGCAGCCGGTCGTTGCTATCGATTTTGGTATCGATCGCGCGCAGCGGCGGTTCTCCCATGTAGGTCGCCGTGAACTGCCAGTTGTGGCAGGTATTCAGGGCGGTGGAATTGAGAATCAGGATGGGGGCTTTGTGAAGGCGCTTCCAGTTGTCGTATCGCGGCGTGAATCCCTCGCCTTCCGGCACTCCGGCGGGGCGAACCAGCAGATCCTGGAGGTAACGGCGGCGGTTGCCGTAAAACTCGTCATGCACGCGCGAGTACAATTCGCGCTCGTAGAGATCGGCGAGACGGCCGGTGGTGGTGCTTCGCGAGGTCAGCACCTTCCAGTTGCTGCCGGGTTCGAACATCATGCGGAGGCGGATGTTTCGTTGCACACCCGCAAGGAAACCGGTTTCCACTCGCTTTACGAGTTGGATGTAATCGTCTTGAGTGATTTCGAAATCGGGCTTGGTCTGCAGCAGATGGCGCAGCTCCAGGTAGTAGTAGGCCGCGAGAATGGAGCCACCGGAAACGCTCGAAATCACCTCGATGTGCCGCAGCACGTCGAGCTCCGCGAGCCGGGCGAGTACGCCGATGTGGTAGAGCGACGCGCGAAAGCCGCCGCCCGAGAGCGCCAGCCCGACCTTGCCCAGGAAGAACGACATGGCCGCCGCGGCACTGCCTCCCAGCAGCGCGGAAAGAACAGCGAAGCCAGGCGCCTCGCTCCATCGCTCTATGGGAAGGCCCGCGGCTCTGCCCTGCAGTCTTACGATGTGGGCCATCTGGCGCGCCACGGATTCCAGCCGCCAGTTGTCTGGTTCGTGCGCGGCTGCCCGCTGGACCGCACTGAGCGCCTCTGTAAACCGGCGCAGCCCGAGATAGGCTTCGCCGAGCGTACAATCAAACCACCACTCGGTTTCGAGCGAGGTGTTGTTACGGGCCAGGCCGGGCAGGATTGCGACAATCTCAGAGCGGATGCGGGCTGATTCGGCGGTGCGCGTCTGGGAGGCGTCGCTCGGTTCAGCGGTCATTCCGCGTTCGGCAT
Source organism: Bryobacterales bacterium (assembly GCA_003152325.1). Lineage (GTDB taxonomy): Bacteria > Acidobacteriota > Terriglobia > Bryobacterales > Bryobacteraceae > PALSA-129. The sequence continues at coordinate 6,600 of PLZX01000022.1, forward strand.
CAGCCAACAGGTCCAGCACGAACGCGGCGTTGACTGCAGTGTATCCGAAGTCTGACGCGATGCCCATCTGGTAGCCGGCGCGGTAATAGAAAGCGGCTTTTTCGAGGTGGTCCTTGTGGCCGTAGACGCTCCAGCGCTGTTTATTCACTCCGCCGAGGATGCCGAGCGCTTCCTGCCGGTCGGAGGCGGACAGGCTTTCCGCGCTCGATAGGACTTCGAGCAGGAGAGACTCCGCAGTTTTCAGCCTCTCGTCAACCGGGAGGTGGGTGTCCTTGGACGTGGTCAGAGCCAGTTTGATGCGAATCGGGTCGCGTTGTTCGGGAGGCGCCAGCCCGAGGGCCAGGCGATAGATCCGGCGGGCGTGTCCGATCTGGTTTTCTTCGCCAAGACCGTGGGCCAGTTCGGTCAATTCCGGAACCGTCAAGGCGCCGCGGCCGCCGGCCAGGATGGCGCGCGCGAGGGTTACCTTCTCCGTTTGGCTTTGCTCCATGTTCCGCGTTACTCCAGAGTGCTCACGTGGAGCACCCGCATGCCTCGCGTCTGTGCCGCCGCCGCGAAAAGACCGGTCAGGTCATCAGGACTATAGTCTATTCCGTCCCAGACTACCACTGCCGTCGGGCTCTGGCCGGAGCCGGCGGCCATGCGGCCGGCCTCCTCCAGGACGCGATGGTTCGCGAAGGCGTAGGCATCCCGACCAGGCGGCGTGGACTCGACCAGCAGATCCCCCGCCGAATCCACTTCATCCAGAATCCGGTCGTAGAGGGCTCCCCAATCGCCGGGACGGTCCATGACCGACGTGTCGCGAAAGCGAGCCCGATCGAAAGGCAAAATCACGAAACGTCTCCACCCCAACTGCCCAGCCGCCTCCAGCGCGAGCAGATCTGCTCCGCAGGCGGCGGAGCAGACCAGCGTCCCGGCCGGTTGACGTTCGAGGAGGGCGAACAGCCTATTCCGCACCAGCCCCATATTCCGCAGTGGGAAGCGAACGGTTTCCGCATCCGGAAGATCGATTCGGCGGCCTACTAACACGAAGATCATGAGATCGATTTCATTGCCGACTGAAACGGCCAAGCCCGTCGTGTGTAGAATCATACCCCAACCCGCGCTGCAGTTTCCGCACTCTTTCAATTATTTCGATTTCGGTGTACGATTTGGGACACGCACTAAGGAGACCAACGATGGCTACCCCCGCACTCGCCGTAAAGACCTGCACGCTGAACGTGAACCTCTTTTCAGGAAGCAGAGCGGCGTTGCCGCCCGAGGCGAACGCCCTGTTGACGGTTCGCGATGGCAACCAGCAGACTGTCCCCCTGCAGAACAATGGCTTTGTCAGCAGCTCCAATATCAGCATCCCGGGCCTTCCATTTTTCGACAATTTCGGCGATAACTACGCGGTGGTGGCGTCGGCGGATGGCTACCAACAGGCAGGGTTTTACCCCGTCACGGTAAATCCAGCGAGTCCCACCGTTGTCGACATCATGCTGTTGGGGAAGCAGGCGAACTTCAATTTTCGAAATGCCATCTGGGCCCGGCTCAACCAGAATTACCCCGCTTTTGCCGGTCTGTTGAGCGCCGGAGCCGCGGACAACGGAGCTGCAGCGGACCGCTATAGCGACCTCATGGAGCAACGTTCGCAGGTGCTCGCCTGCTTCTTCAACCTGGTTACGGCAATGTCGCAAATTCAGTTGCCCATCAAGACCCCGCTCGACTACATCAAGGAACTGATCTGGGACGATACCATGGCACAGGATCGCTTCTTCGCCTGGGCGGATCCCGTGTTGATCGACCAGGTGATTCTGGCGACATCGCACGGCGAGTTTGCTCCAGAAGTGGGCACCGCTGCTTTCCATGCCGGCGCCACCCGCAGTTGGAAGCAGATTCAGTTCGGNNCTCCTCGAAGTCGTCACGAATAAGATCAACGACTCGCTGACCGATCCACGGCAGGTCTACGTGCTCCGCTGGATCGCGGGCCGCCATGCGGGGGTGCCCAATTTCGAGCCGCCTTATACTATCGAGTGACGCATGCCAACCATCAAACTGACCGATCAATTTGGGCTCGATGTCAACGCGCAACCCGCTCCAACCTCCGCCCTGCTGAAGTATGTCCAACAATTGCCGTCGCTGCGCTTCGACTCCCTGGACTTCAAGAACATCGGCGGCTTGACCCTGGACCAGCCCGCCATCAAATCCTTGAGCACCGGGGTCTCGTTTCAGGATCCGATCAATCTGGGCGATGGCGCCCCGACTTTATCCGTGGCCGCGGGCGCCCATGGCTCCGTCCGGCTCATCACGGATGCGGATGACTTGCCGGGGCATGACGACGCGATGGAAGCGCTGCAGAACGTATGCTACGTGTCCTTCGAGATGGAGGCGACGGCTGCGGCGACTCTTTCCGCCACAGCAGGCGGGATACAGTTCGGGGCTTCGCCTTCGACCGAGCTGGAACTGGCGAGTTACTCCCGCTTTCCGCTCAAGACGGGAGTCACGCTGCTCCAGGCGTTGCAACAGACAGTGGCAGACTTCTCCCTTCCTGTAAACTCGGGCGACCTGGCCGCCCTGCCGGCGGGACAGATTGCGCGAGTGGCCGTAACCGGCACGCTCGAGCTATCCGGCAGCGCGGATCTGCTGACGACTGCGAACCCCCTGGCATCCGCCAACCTCCCCGCCCCCTTGCCGGCGGTTTCGGTGAGCGCCGGAGGATCAGTCACGGTCGGCGTCTCCTGCGAGATTGAGACGGAATACGAAATTGTCGCGAGGAAGCTGGATAGCGGCTGCGTGCGGCTCGCCTGGTACCACAAGAACGCGACCGAGGTTACAGTAAACGTGACGGCGAGCGAAGGAATCTCGGCCGGCTTCAACGGCACCGACCTGTTCTCGCGGGTGGTGGGCGCCATCAGCCCGAGCCCGCAGACCGATCTGAAGGAATTGGCGAGTGCCGGGGTTTCGGACGACCAGGCAGCGGCGATTCAAGGCGCGGTGAAGGCGGCGGTCTCCCGCAAACTGGAGATCGCCGTCGCCGGTAAAATCTCGGCGAACGACTCGAACGCCGCCACCTTCCTCTACGAAATTGTTCCCTCCGCCCTGACCGTGGAGTCGCGCCAGGCGATAGACGAAGCCTTGCAGGGCAATCTGACCAAGCTGCATGCGCCTGGACTCCAAGGAGTATCTTGCGTATCCAGCATTTGGGACAACGTACGCCAGACGGGACTGGAACTAAACGTCAACCTCCTGGGCATTCTGAATTATCGCTCCATCGCAACTTTATCTCTCGAAGGCAAAGTGCTGTACGAACCCGCGACAGGTTCGATGGTGATCACCGACCGGGCGACCGCGGAGCGGATCCAGTCGACTCAAGTGAATTTCGGCGCCGACACCCAGAAGCTGCGTCAGGTGCTGGCTGAATCCTTCCTCATCACGGCGGTGTACCACGGCGCGAAGCAAGTGGCAGCGGCGCCTTCCTTGCACTGCAGCCACAGTTTTTTCGACCTGCAGAACACGACGAGCCCCGCCGATATGGCCCGCAAGCTACGCACTGGTGTGGCGGTGGGCTTGCTCTCAGCCGGCGAGGCGGCAGTGCCGGCGGGCATCCCGGATTTCGGCCGGACCCTGTTTACCGTGTCGACCGATTATGACGGAGACCTGGTGACGGGAATGTTTCTCGATGCCGGCGACGCTCCGCTGTCGCGCGAGCGGTACGAAACAGCGGGACGGGCCGCGATCCAGTTCCTGGTGCAGGAGGGCGATATCGATGCCGTGCGACTGCGCCCGGCGACGGACGATGCGCTCTGGAGCCACATGAAGGACGTGGGGCAGCCCAGCTTCCCCAGCCTCTTCCTGGGAGTTGCTACTCCTTTGGTCGGCGCGATTGTGGCCGACTATTCCACCATTCAATGGTGGGCGGATGCGATGCATGACACGGCTCAAAAACTTGCCGCCTTCCGCATGTGGCTGGCGCAGCATCCCGCGGCGACTTTGGACGATGCAGGGTTCCAAAAGCTGCGGAACGATCTGGCGGGATATCTAAGTCAAGTGGCCGCGAATACGCGGGACGAGTTCGGCCAGCCGTGGGGACTGATCGCCATGAACCAACTCGCCAGCCGCAAAGCCGGCGCGAAAATCCTGATCTCCGGTCCCAAGTTGGTGGTGAACAAGGGCACCGAACTGGCGGCGGCGATGGGATCGTAAGCCAACTAAGGTTTGGCCGCCGGAAATCCCAGAGGATCATATTCGCGCTCGACGAATTGTGCGGTGAACGCGATGAACCGCAAGCGCGCCTGCAACTGCATGACCGGATCGCCGGTGCCGGTAACCTGGAACGAGTTGAGGAAGCCCGCGAGATTCGAGACCGCGGCGAGATTCTCGAACGTACGGAACTTCATGTACCCGATGCCGATTTCTTTTCCGGTTCCATCGGAGATATGTGTGTACAAGGTGGTGTAGTCGCCCAGAAGGTCACGGACAGCCGCCGTACCCGGATCCTTTTGCATATATTTCACGCCTTCGAGGGTATACCGCTGGCCGCCCGGGTCCGCGAATTCGAGGTGGTAACGCATCTGGGCCTCCCCGGTTTGCGGATTCACCCGCAGGTAGTTGAATATGCTTCGGGTATCGTCAATGGGGAAGGTCTGGGATGCCTGTCCGCCAAACTGGCCGAAGGAAATCGTGCCCTTGAGTTGTGTTTCGTGCTCGTACCCATCCACGAATTCATTGACATCCCGCACCGTCATCCGAACGTCGAACTGGCAGGTAACGGCGCCGTCCGGGGCGCCGGAAGCGGGAATGCGCGTGCCGATAGTAAGGTCTCCGTCGCGGCCAGGCGCGGGAGTGCTCGCTCCGGGAAAATACCAGCCAACCATCTCTTCGTCGAACGTCATGCCGATCCCGTCAGGCAGTTGGACATCCAGGAACGGGCGCAGCAAAGTGTTGGTCGGCAATCCTGATCCGGCCATGCGGGTCAGCATGTAATAGAAACCGAACTGGCCGCCGGTTTCGGTGTGAAACAGCCCCAGCGAGGAGTTGCTCAGCAGCGTGCTGACTACCGCGGGCAGCGTGGTGACGTACTTGCCCACCAGGAAATCGGCGGTGACTTTGCGGATCTCGTCGTGGAAGGTGGTGAAGTCGTTTAGTTGGAAGTGATCCGTGAGGAAGGTCGGCGTGACCAATCCCTCCATCAGACCCATCAGTTGGTAGCGGGCCTGGAAGCTGCCGTCCGGCAGATTGCTGAACTGCAGATAGGCAACGCCGCCGGCGTGGTTGGCGTTCGAGATTACGTCCATACGCCAGACACCGGCCAGATCGGCCGCGGTGGGCGATGAGGCCGCGCCGAAGAGCGCCGCGTGATCGTCCGTCGTCATGTTGCCGAACGTGTAGCGCCGGGACATGGGAAAAGTCAGGATCCGCGCTCCGTTGGGGAACGCACCCAGATAGACGCGGCCGATCAGCAGATCGTCATTGATGATCTTGAAGATATCGTAGAAGCCCTGCCACGGCGGATCCAGGTAACGCAGCAGGATGTATTTCCCGGGCTCCAGCGTGCCAGTGTCATGGCCAGCTTCAATCTCCTCCAGGCTGTTGCGGGCGTGAATCCGGCCATCGGTATCGCTGGTGATTCCGGTGTAATTGCCGCCCTGCTTGTGGAACTCCTTTACGAATCCCGTGAAGATTGCAGACGACATGGCATTCAGCACATGACCCTGGGGGAAGAAGCCTTTCCAGTGGTCATCGTTGCGGATGGTCTGCGCCGTGGTGTCGATGGCTGGAGTTCCGCCCTGGTTCAACAGAGTGTCGATTCCCATGGTGGGGCAACGGCGGAACAGGGCTTCCAGTTGGCCTTCGTTGTAGGTGACCACGTCGAGCGCGTCAATCGAAGCCATGCTGACCACCGGGGCCGGCGTTGGATAGTCGCTGCCGCCGAGTTGCTGGATCTTCCGTTCCACGAAGCGCTCGGTGAGCGCGGAGATGGTCATCAGCGGGTTCACTCCCAGGGCGCTCGGAACCACCGAACCATCCGTCACGTAGAGGCCCTGGTGCACACTGCCGTCACCGGCGAAAACGCGGCCAAACGGGTCGACCGCGCCCTGTAGGTAATCGTCACCCATGGGGCAACCGCCCAGCGGATGTGCGGTGATGAGGTGGCCCAGTTTGAATACGCTCCAGGTGGGATTGGAGATGAAACTGGCTTCCAGCGCGCGCGCGTGGCGCCGCAATTCCCCGTTCATGCGGGTGAAGATCTGCTGCTGCCCCGCCTGATCCCAAGAGACCCGGATTCGCCCATCGGGTTCGGTAAATGGCGCTTCAAAGAGAATGGTGCCTCGCGCGTTATCCTGTCCCATCACCAGGTAGAGCATGGAGTGGTTCATGGCCCCATTGGGATCGTGAAGTTGCGCCGCCAGACTGAGATCTCGCGCCAGCCGGCCGGCCTGCGCCTGCTCGTTTCCGGTGATGGTGTCGTCGCCGCGGAGGGTCCCGAAGACGGCCTTGCTAGCCTCCACAAAGGCGCGAGGGAAAGAGAAATCTTCAACCGTGATGCGCTGCGCCTCGTCCAGGCCGTCGCTGTACCGCACCACACCCACAATGTTCGGTCCAGGTTCCGGGGAATCGGCCGGACCCGGCGTGTCCGCCTTGGCGTAACCCAGGACGTTGGTCTGGGAACTGCCGTTATACGCCAGACCGAAAAAGTCCCCGTTGCCGCTGAACTTCGTGCCAAGTGCAGGCGACACATTGAGCCCGTGCATTTCCGAGCGCAGCAGGATTTCCGTGGAGTTCAGGGAGCCCGCGGAGAGGATCACTTCGCGGGTATCGAGCGTAAACTCGACACCGCTGAAGTCATCCTTGACGAATTTGCCGTGGATGCGCCAGCCGCCGGAGGCCAGCTTCTCCAGCCACTCGACCTTGGTCTGAGTGAAGATGGAGGCGCCTGCGTTGGCGGCCATCGGCAGGTAGTTCATGTAGACCGTGTTCTTGGCCCCCACGTTACAGCCGGTAACGCAGTTTCCGCAGTCGATGCACGGTTTCTGATTGACCCCAAAGGCATTGGGCCCATCCACCGAAAAGTTGACGACGATGTTCAGAGCCTGGGCCCGCATCCCGAGCTGCTGCGCGCGCCGGTCGAGCGCTTGTACCTTGGCAAGTTGCAGCGCACGCGGATGGGGATTCGCGGCGAGCGCCTGGGAGGCGCGCTGGTAGTACGGCTGAAGAGCGTCATAGGTGATGGACGCGGGCCAATTAAACTGCTCGAATACCTCGCGATCGGGCACAATCGCCACGTTGGCATTGATCAGCGAGGTGCCACCCAGACCCGAGGCTTTGATCACGGAGATATCCGGATAGTTCAAGAGCTCGTACAGCCCGAGAGGGTTCAGGTCGCTGCGGGTTGCGCCGAGCACGTCTGCCACCGTCTCCGGATAATTTCCCGGCTGCCACTCCTTGCCGCGTTCGAGTATGCAAACGGAAGGCTTAGGGTTGAGGTTGGCGGAGGCCAGCCGGGCCGCCGAGATGGCGCCGCCGTAACCGGAGCCAATCACCACGAAGTCGTATGCGCTCTTGCGCTTTTCCCACGGTGTTGCCAGCATTTCTTCTCCTTGTGTTTCGGACTACCCGCCGAGCATGTCCCGGAAGTAGGCGTTCAGCAGGCGGCCGTTGGGGTCGTAAACCTGGCGCGCCGCGGCGAAGGTCTTCAGGCGGTCGCCCAGGGCCGCTTGCACTTGGGCGGGTGTGATGGCGTCCGTTTGGTTAAACAACGGAATGCCGCCATGCGCCGAGCAGAACTGGTTGTAAGCCACCAGGAACTCGGGCCAGCCCGGGTTGCCGGTCGAGACCGGGTCAATCGTCATCATGGGGCCGTCATAGGAATAGGAAAGCAGCGAGCTGCGATCTTGGGAAATCCAGTAGCCCACGTTCAACATGTTGGTGCGGTATCCCTGCTGCTGGTAGTACTGCTTGCAGAATGCGAAGTAAGCGGTGAGCACGCTGCCGTAAGTGGCTTCGGGAAATGCCGAGAGGCTGAATGTGTAGCGACTGTTATCGGCCACCGCGGGGTAGCGGATGATCTGGTCGGCGGCAATGGTATTGTCGCTGGTAATCAGGTTCTCCAGCTTGAATCGCCACATCGCGCAAAAACCATTGATCACGCCGTAGCGGATGTCTTTGTCGGCAATGCTGCTTTCCACTTGCGAGCAGAACAGCGGTCCCGCATTGGCCCACATAAAGTTGCGCAAGGGCCAGGCGACGCGGTTCGGCGGGCCCGAGGCTCCTGGATTGTAGTGCCGGAATTCGACGGTAATCAGGTTGTCGAAAGGGAAGATGTAGAACATCATCGACTCCCCGCGCGCTTTCAACTCCGGCAGGCGGGCGGCGAAATCCTCGAGCTTAAACGTTTCGTGGTGCACCGCCAAGGGCACAATCGGCCGCACCCGAAACGTTGCTTCGTAGACGATGCCGAACGTCCCGTAACTGGAACGCACCTGCTGCATCAGCTCGGGCTGATCGTCGCTTACCTCCAGCAAGTCGCCGGAAGGAAGCACCATCTTGATCCGATTGATATATGAATTGACCTGGCCGAATTCGCCTGGCATGGAAGCGTCCTTGGTGCCGCAACACGCGGCGCTTCCCACCGAAAGGCTGCCGATTTCGGTATTCACGTAGAACTGCAGGTTCTGCTTCTGCAACTGCTGTGCAATATCGATGTAGATGGCGCCACCCTGCACCGTAACCGTATCACTGGTGATTTCGAGGACCGCATTCATCTTCGACATCCTGATCAGCGTGCCGCCATCCGCGGTGCCGCAAGGCGAAGTGGAGTGGTTTGAGCCGACCGCGCGAACGGGCGAGGGGTATTGGCCGGGGTTCTTCAAAACTGCAACGATGTCGTCGGTTGAGGCCGCGTCCACAATGACCGCGGGATGCGATGTGATNNGTATGAAACCTCACAGATCCGCTCACGCAGGGGGGGTGCTTCCCTGGGTGGAGCCGGAGTTTTGCCGCTCGGCCCGCTGCTGATCATCCTTCTGCGTCAGGATGGAGCGGAGTTGCAGCAGGTTCTTTAGCGCGTTGTACCAGAAAGGTGCTCCGAAGCTGAGCAGAATTGCGCTCAGCAGCACGCCGGTGGGGTTCGGGTGCGGTCCCTTGCCGCTCCAATTGGCCTTCCACTCCGCAAAGTCAGCCGGCACGGAAACCAGCTCCGCACTAGCCAGCGCGTCGAACATCTGCTGCCTCTGCTGGGGCTGCATTTGATCGAATCGATGCTGCTGCACGTCGATGGCAACAGCTTGTTGCACCATGGTTGCCCTCAGTTGCGGATCAGTGCCCAGGCGGTTCACCAAGAGAGGAGTATCGAGTTGAATGGCGAATGCCAGGAGCAGCCCCATAACGAAGGTGACACCGCGCGTGGTGAAGGTGAAGCGATCGGACACACGGTCGATCGTCTGGTCGAACCACGCATTCACTCGCGCCACGAATGCGCTCTTGGCTCCTTCGAGCAGCGCTATATTGTGCTTCAGATTGGCGGAGAGCTCGGGGTGGCTCGTCTCCAGCTCAAGCAGAACATCCGTCATCTTCCGGAGCGCCGCCGCGGGGTCTTGGATGCCGCCATCCTGGAGGGCTTTGAGCAGGTGGTCGCGCGCCGTGTTTTCGAGAGGATGGGCCCCACTGCCCGCCGCGAGTTCGAGCAGGACTCCGGTCAATTCATTCCGCTGAATGACATCGCCATAGCGCCCCCCGACCGCGCGGATCAGAGGGTGGGACAGGACCGCCGCCGCGATTCTTGAGGCTACGTCGCGTTGCATGCCTGGGGCGACCTGCTGCAACAGATCGGTGACTCCGCGCAGCAGGTGCCGTCCCCGGCTGTTCCAGACGCTGGTGACGAATTGGGTGAGGACCGTGACGATCAGACTCGCCAGGAGCATGACCACGGTGACACCGATTAAAATATCAACCGTTTTCAGCATGATATTATCCGATAGCCTGTTCAGCGGATTTGAGTGTCCCTCTCTCCGCAGGCATGGAACAGCATACCCCAAAGATGGCCTGTCGGAGCCAAATAGAAAGTT
>PLZX01000281.1:0-4624 GCA_003152325.1 Bryobacterales bacterium
AGAAGAACTCGGAACGCGTCTGGTGGCCGGGGAGGCGGAAGCGGCATGATCAGCAGTCTGCGCGCGGACGCATTCGTGGAACCTGGCGCGGGCGCGGTGGAGTTGCATTCCCGCAAAGCGGTGATGCGCGACATCGGGCCGATTCTCGAGCTCATCAACGGCTACGCAGGGAAAGGCGTGATGTTGCCACGCACCGAGTTCGAAATGTCGGAGGCCATCCGCGATTTCACAGTGGTCACGCTGGGCGACCGGCTGCTGGGCTGCGGGGCACTGCATTTTTACAGCCCGACGACCGGCGAGATCCGCTCGCTGGCGGTGGCGCAAGAGGCCAAGACGCACGGCGTGGGGCGGCACCTGGTGGAATCTCTGGTAGCGGAAGCGCAGCAATACGAACTGGACGCCGCCTTCGCGTTTACTTACGTTACGGAGTTCTTTGAAAAGGTTGGCTTCCGCGTGATTGAGCGCGGAGCGCTACCACTGAAGGCGTGGAAGGACTGCGTGCGGTGCCCGAAATTCCAGGCCTGCGACGAGATCGCGGTGGTGCGCGTGTTGCGGCCGGAGCGGTGGAATGCGCAAATCTGGGGACAACAGGCGCCCTCACCGGACGAGCAGTTCATCCAGATCCCCACCCCCCGGTCGCTGTAGCACTACCCCCAAACTAGGGTCTAACGCGCACCCACAAAAGAGCGCGGAAAACAAAGGCACGCAATAGCCAATCTAAGCTAGAATCGTCTTTCAGGATTAAAGAACCTGAATTAGTTCAGATCCTAACTTCTTGTGAGGCATGCATGAGAGCGCTAACGGTTGACGTGAAATCCTCAACTGGACGGGTCCTGTGTTGCACGGTATTCCGTCCGGGCGGGAAAAAGTTGCTGGCCAAAGGCCATGTGATCAGCGATGAAGATGTCCGGGTTCTGGAATCCGAGGGCATGGAAAGCATTTGGGTCACCGAGCTGGAGGCGGGCGAGATCGGCGAAGACGACGCCGTCTGCCAGGTTGCCAGCGAGATGGGTTGCGGCAGTTTCGAAATCCGTCTGGCGGCCGGCGGGCGCGCAAATCTGCTNNGCCACTGAGAACTGCTGCGTGCTGGTAGACGACGAACTGCTCAAGCAGATCAATTGCACGGCCAGCACCGTGATCGCCACCGCCTTGAATTTCAGCTACGCAGTGGCGGGACAGCGCATCGCCACGGTCAAGAGCGCACCGTTTGCAGTTGCGAAGGACCAGTTGGAAGCAGTGCTCGGCATTTTGAAAGAGCGGGGTCCGATCCTGCAGGCTCGGCCCGTACGGGCACCCAGCGTAGGAATCCTTTACACAGATCCGATCAGCGGGGAACGGGCCCGGCAGTTGTTCGAGAACATCATGCGGCAGCGGCTGGAGCGATTCGGCGTGAACGCGAACTTCGTCCTGTCGTGCACGGAAGACGACAACTCGGTAGCGCGGTGCATGCAGCACTTACTACGCTCGAAGCCTTGCGTAATTCTGGTGGCGTCGACAACGGCGCCGGCCGGTCCGGAAGACGTGATCGGGCAGGCGATGACCAAAGTAGGCGGCCAGGTGGAACGGTTCCTGGCGCCGGTGGAACCGGGCAATCTGCTGCTGATGGCGTATAAGGATGAAGTACCGATCGTTTCGGCGCCGGGATGTTTCCGGTCGGCCAAACCAAACGTGGTCGATTTGATTTTGCCGCCGCTGTTGGCGCGTTACCATGTGACCGGTTGGGAAATCGCCTGCCTGGGACATGGCGGCCTGCTAGCGTAACAAGCTCCTCCAAACCCCTGCAGACTGAACCTCCGATCAGTCTACGGGGCTCCTCAGCCGGGCGCTCCCTCCGGGCGCCCGGCATTTTTTTGCCAATCGATGCCGCGGGCCGCGAGTTCCCGCTCGAGTTGCGCCTCTGATTCAAACTGCACGGCGTCGATGCCGANNGCGCGGTAGATCTCTGGCCGGGGCTTCATGGCCTTCACTTCATACGACAGCACCAGATGGTGAAAGTGCCGCAGCGCCGGCAGGTGGTGGCGCAGCATCTCGAAATGGATGGCGTTGGTGTTCGAAAGCAGCACCAGGCGGTAGCGCACCGCCAGGCCGGCCAGAAGGCTTTCGGGAATGAGCGGCTCGGTGAAGATGGAATTCCACAAGCGGCAGAATTCGTCGTAATCCACGTGGAGATCGAGGACGGCTGAGCACTGGGCGACGAAATCCCGGGGCTCGATCAGCCCGGTTTCGAAGCGTTCCGGCAGGCCGGAGGCCGCGAGGCGCCGCGAAATCTCCGGCGCCTCATAAGGACACAGTTTTTCGAGGGCGCGATGTACGTGCGCATAGTCCAGATTGACGAGGACCCGTCCGAGATCGAAGATCACCGCTTTGTGCATGGCNNAATCCGGTTGAGGAGGGGAACCGATTGCGCTTCAGCGCCTTACGATGATGTGATGGGTGGTACGGGAGTTGCGATGCTTAACCCGCACGATAATTCGAATCCTATGAGGAGCTCCATGAAAGCTCTGTGGTTGGTGGCAGTAGCGGCGGTAGCCGCGTCCGCCCAAACGCCGGAAGTTTCGATCGATACGCCCCNNAGGATGTGATTGCGCTGGCGCTCGAGAACAATCTCGATATCGCGGTGGAGCGCTATGGCCCGTATCTGTCGCGCGAGGTGCTGCGGCGGGCCGAGGCGGGCGGTTTGCTGCGCGGCACCGACGTCCCGGTGGCGGCAGGGCCCACCAGTGTCTCGACCGCCGGCATCAGCACGGCATCGAGCGGCCTCGCGGGCGGAACGGGGATTGGATCGGGCGGCGGAATCGTGACGGGCATCGGACCCAATCCGCCCGGCATGGATCCTTCGGTGTTTGCGCAGTACGCCATCGGGCACAGCACCACGCCGCTGACGAATACGCAGTTGAATGCCACCACCACGCTGGTGAACAGCTACCGGCAACTCTACTTCGGGTACTCGCAGAGCTGGATCACGGGCACCTACGCGCAAGCCACTTTTAGCGAGACGCGCAGCCTGTTGAACAGCAGCACGCCGCTGTTCAATCCGTCGATCTCCGGTGATGTGGATTTTTATGTNNTGAAGGTAAGCGATCTGCTGGTGAAACAGCAGGTAACAACCACGGTGGCTTCAGTGCTCAATCTCTACTGGGACCTGGTGAGCTTCAACGAAGCGGTGCGCATCAAAGAGCAGGCGCTCGATGCCGCGCAGAAGCTTTATGACGGCAATCGGAAGCAGGTGGAAATTGGAGCGCTGGCGGGCATCGAGGTCACGCGGGCCGCGGCGGCGGTCTCGGCCAGCAAAGAGGCGCTGCTGATCGCGCAGACCAACGTGGCGCAGCAAGAGATCGTGCTGAAGAACGCGCTCAACCGCAACGCCATGGAGAACGCCTGGCTGGACGACGTGCATGTCATTCCGCTGGACCATATCGAAGTTCCCAAGACGGACGAGATCCGGCCGGTGCAGGACCTGGTGCAGGAAGCGCTCGAGAAGCGCGACGAAATCGAGCAGGCCAAGATCAATCTGGACAGCAAGAAAGTGCTGCTCAAAGGCACGAAGAACAATCTGTTGCCCAGCCTGCAGGCCTTTGCGGAGTTCACGAACAATGGCTTGAGCGGTCCGGCCAACCCGATTTACGGCAATTGCTGTGGCGAGCCCAATCCCTATTTCCTGGGAGGAACCGGGAACGTATTGAGCCAGATTCTGCGCCGGAATTTTCCGAACTACTCGGCCGGAATCTCTCTCAATATTCCCTTTCGCAACCGCCAGGCGCAGGCCGATTACGTGACCGACGAACTGCAGTTGCGGCAGACCGAATTGCAAATGCAGCGCGCCGTCAACCAGGTGCGGGTGGATGTGAAAACCAACGTGATCAATTTGCAGCAGGCGCGCTCGCGCTACGAAACGGCCGTCGCTACAAGGATACTGGCCGAACAGAGCCTGGATGCGGAGCAAAAGCGGTTCCAATACGGCGTGGGCAGCGTGGCGCTGGTAATTGCCGCACAGCAGGACCTGGCTAACGATCAGGACGGCGAGGTGCAAGCCATGGCCAACTATACGCACGCGAAAATCGGATTCGACTCGGCCATGGGGCGGACGCTGGAAGTGAACCACGTTTCGATGGAAGAGGCGGTGCGCGGCTACGTGCAGAGGGAGTCGGTGCTGCCTCCCACCCTGCCCGAAGTGAAGAAGCCGGAGGCGCCGCGATGAGACTCCGGAGCCTTTTGAAAACGGCCGCGGGTGTGGCGCTGGTGTTGCCGTGCCTGGCTCAGAATCAGCCGGTGACGGTCGAGAGCGCGCCAGTTCCCGCGGTCATTCGCCCCTATGTGGCGCCTACGGTTGCGCCGATCCGGCTGCATAATTCCAGCCGGCTGGACAGTCTGATTCGAGCGGGCAACCTCTACCTGACGGTGCAGGATGCGCTGGCGCTGGCGATTGAGAATAACTTGAACCTGGAAATCGACCGCTATGGGCCGTTGCTGGCGGATTCGGCGCTGGAGCGTTCCAGGGCCGGCGGCCCCAACCGCGGCGTACCGAGCGGCAGCAGCCAGATTTCGAGCGTGAACAGCGGCGTGGGAGTGAATGGAACCACCGCCAGCGCCGGCCTGGGCGGCGGCGGCGGCAATGGCGGCGGCG
>PLZX01000281.1:4634-14967 GCA_003152325.1 Bryobacterales bacterium
CTGTCGACGGGCGGCCAGATCCAGTTCCGCGACTATCAGCAGCACTTTCAGGAAAACGCACCGGGCGATTTCGTGAATCCGGTGGCGGCCACCCATATGGACATCTCGCTGCGGCAGCCGCTGCTGCAGGGCTTTGGAATGGCACTCAACAACCGCACCATCCGGATTTCCCAGATCAACGTGACAGCGGCGCGGGAGCAGTTCCGGTCGCAACTGCTCGACCTGGTGGCTAGCGTGCTCAACCTGTACTGGGACCTGGTGGCCGCAAACACGGAGTTGAAGGCCCGGCGGCAGGCTTTGGAGATTACTCAGAAATTCTTCGACGACACGAAGAAAGAGATCGCCGCGGAGGCCATTCCGCCTATCCAATTGCCGCGGGCCGAAGCCGAAGTGGCAACGCGCCGCCAGGAGGTGCTGATTGCGCAAGCCAACGTGCGCCAGCAGGAGATCCTGCTGAAGGAGGCGTTGAGCCATACCGAAGACCCGATCCTGGAAGCGGCGTCGATCGTAACCGTGGATCGCATCGAAGTTCCCGATGCCGACGATTTGCCTCCCTTGCGGCAATTAGTAGCCACGGCGCTGGCGAAAAGACCGGATGTCGCCGTCACGAAATATCGCGAACAGACCGATGAGATGAATCTGGCCGGCACCGCCAATCCGCTGCTGCCAAACGCGGTCCTCAATTTGCTGAGCTATGACCGCGGTACGGCGGGTGAGGGCCACACGGTAAGCGGCGAGGCGCCCAATCCCTATTTCGTGGGCGGCCTGGGCTCGGCAGAGGCGCAGGTTCTGCGGCGCAACTTCCCCAATAACCAGGCGGTGATCGGTCTTTCCGCGTCGTTGGGAAACCGCTCGGCTCAGGCCGACTACGCGATCGACCAGTTGCAGTACCGGCAATCGCAGGTTACGGACCAGAAGGCGACCAATTCCATTGTGGTCGACGTGGCCGCGCGGATGAGCGCGCTGCGGCAGGCGCACACACGGTACGATGCGGCCAAGGCAACGTTGGCGCTCCAAAGGCAATTGCTGGAAGCGGATGAACAAAGGTTCGTTTCCGGCGCCCGGACGACCACGTTCGACACCATCATGAGCGACCAGCGGGCCCTGGTGACCGCTCAGCTTTCCGAAGCCAACGCTCTG
The DNA here is from genome assembly GCA_003152325.1 of Bryobacterales bacterium. GTDB lineage: Bacteria > Acidobacteriota > Terriglobia > Bryobacterales > Bryobacteraceae > PALSA-129. The sequence goes on from PLZX01000281.1 coordinate 5,775, forward strand.
GCCTCCTACACCCGCGCCCGCATCTCGCTCGACCAGGTCTTGGGGGAGACGCTCGAAACGAATCACATTTCGCTCGAAGAGGGATTGAACGGCCATGTGGAGAGGCAGTCGCAGATTCCCGGCGTGCCGGACTTGGGGAAGCAGTAACTTGGGGAAGCAGTAAGGGACGCGATTCGCGTTGACCGGCGCCGTTCCGGTGAATAGAATGAAGGTAAGAGGAGTTCTACTCCTAAGACGCCATGCGAAGCGACGCAACCATGCGAACCCGGCACTTCGAAATCCTGGGGGCCATCGTGCGCGAGTACATCGAGACGGGCGAGCCGGTGGGATCGCAAACGCTTTCGCGGCGGCGGGGACAGGCGCTGAGCCCGGCCTCCATTCGCAATGTGATGGCGGAACTGGCCGATGAGGGCTACCTCTCGCAACCCCATACCTCGGCGGGCCGCGTGCCAACGGAAAAGGCCTTCCGCTTTTATGTGGGCTCGCTGACCGCCAGCCGCGTGGCGGCGGGGGAAGCGGACCGGTTGCGCAGCGAATTCAGCGCGCTCGACACAGTGGGCGCGCGTGTGGAACACTCCAGCCACATCCTGACGGAACTAACCCGCAACATGGGGATCGCCGCCGCGCTGCCCGCGTTGGCGCAGGAACTCGATCAGATCGAGCTGGTGCCGCTGGCCGATCGCCGCGTCCTGATGATCCTGGTCACGCGCGACCACATGGTACGGAACCGGGTGGTGGCGCTCGAGGAGCCGGCGTCGCCCGATGAGTTGATCTCGATCCGCAACTATGTCAACCGCAACTTCAGCGGGTGGCAGTTGGGCGCAGCACGGCGGGAGCTGCTGAGCCGCATGCTGGAAGAACGGGCCGTCTACGACGCGGTGACGCGCCAGCTCCAGGTGCTGTGCCGCAAAGGCCTGCTGGAAGTGGACACGGCGCCGGAAGTCCACATGGAAGGGGCCTCCAACCTTCTCGGGCTGGACCTGCACCTGACGCGCGAAAAAATGCGGGGGCTGCTGCGCGCGCTGGAGGAGAAGAAGCGCGTGATCGAGCTGCTGGACCGCTTTCTGGAGCAACCGCCCGGAGAGTTGGAAGTGCACATGGGGCTCGAAGCAATTCATCCGGCCATGAAGGACCTGGCGCTGATCGGCATGAGCGTGCGGATGGCTAGCGGTCTGCCGGCTAAGGTGGCGGTGCTGGGGCCGATGCGCATGCACTACGAGCAGGTGATGGCGGCGGTCCTGGAAACCAGCCGGGCGCTGGAGAGCGCGCAGTTCTAGACGCCCACTTTGATAAGCTGGTAACAGTGGACACCCAGAAGCCCAATCAGAAACTTTCCGACGTGTCTCCCGACGACGACCTTCCGGCGGAAACGCTGGAGGGGCAATTGGCGGCCGTCGCCGCCGAGCGCGATCAACTGGCGGCAGAGAAGGCCGATCTGCACGACCGGCTGCTGCGCGCGCGGGCCGAGTTCGATAACGCGCGGCGGCGCGCGGAACGGGAACGGTCCGATTTCCTGCAATACGCGGGCATGGAACTGGTGCGGGACATCCTGCCGGTGCTGGATGACTGCGAACGCGCGCTCAAGGTGGAAACAACCGACCGCGACTATGCCAAGGGCGTCGAGTTGATCTATCAGCGTCTGTTTGAAACCCTCAAAAAGATCGGCCTCGAGCCGATTGCAGCGGTGGGCCGCCAGTTCGATCCGAACCTGCACCAGGCGGTGGAACGGGTGGAGACCGATGAGGCGGAGGATCAGTCCATTCTGGGAGAGTTTCAGAGAGGTTATAATTTCAGAGGCAAGCTTCTGAGGCCCGCCATGGTGCGGGTGGCAGTGAAACCGTAACACATTTGAATCCCGTGTCAAAACGAGACTATTACGAAGTACTGGGTGTCGGCAAGGACGCCGGCGATCAGGAGATCAAGGGCGCATACCGCAAGCTCGCGCTCAAGTTCCATCCCGACCGCAATCCGGACAGCCCCGACGCCGAGGAGAATTTTAAGGCGGCGGCGGAAGCTTACAGCGTTCTGAGCGATGCCCAGAAGCGCGCCGCTTACGACCGTTATGGCCACGCAGGGCTGCAAGGTGCGGCCGGCGCGGCGGGTTTCAACCCCGATGCTTTTGCCGATTTCGGCGATATCCTGGGGAACTTCTTCGACATCGGCGATTTGTTCGGCGGAGGCGCCGGCGGCCGGCGGCGCAACCGCGCGCAACGCGGCGAGGATGTGCGCTACGACCTGGAGCTGACGTTCGAAGAGGCGGTGTTCGGGATGAACGCCGACATCCAGGTGCCGCGCATGGACCGCTGCGACCGGTGCAGCGGCGCGGGATCGGAGCCCGGCAGCGGACCAACGCAATGCCCCACATGCCACGGCCGCGGTGAGGTTCTGTATCAACAAAGTTTCCTCTCCATCCGGCGCACTTGCAGCACCTGCGGCGGGTCGGGCCAAATCATCCGCAACCCTTGCAGCCAGTGCCGCGGCAACGGCTTCCGGCAGATTCAGCGCAAGCTCAAGGTCACGGTTCCGGCGGGAGTGGATAATAATACGCGCATACGCCTGGCGACCGAAGGCCAGCCCGGCTCGAACGGCGGACCGCCGGGCGATCTCTACGTCTTCCTCAAGGTCAAGGAGCATGCCTTCTTCGATCGCCAGGGACAGGACCTGCACTGCGCCATTCCCATCAACCTGGCGCAGGCGGCGCTAGGCGCGGAAATCGAAGTGCCTACGCTCGAGCAGCCGCACAAGCTCAAGATTCCCGAAGGCACACAGAACGGCGCGCAGTTCCGCCTGCGGCACAAGGGCGTGCCGGTGGTAAACGGCAGCGGCCGAGGCGACATTTACGTGCATGTCGAGGTGCAGATTCCCACNNGAATTACGCAGACGGCTCCGGAAGGCCTTCGAACATCGTGACGATTGCCATCCAATGAGGGCGGCCGAACGTGCCACCACCCTATTTGATGCTGCACTCCGCGTGCTTGTCGAATTCAGCTTTGAAGCCACTCAGATCGAACTGGCTGACAACATCGTCCTGATTGGACTCGCCGAGCGCGGGAAATGAGATGGAAACAGTCTGGGCCTGCAGCGCGCCTTTTAGAAACACACTGACGGGAAGAATCAAATCTTCCTTCGCCACATTCAAGCGCCGGGAGGCCAACGCCGGTTTCCCTTCGTCGAACTTCATCTTAGGATCGTGAAAGGGCCGCTCGTCAGAGTAGTTAACCACGGAATTGTCGATGGGCTTACGGCCCGTCCGGGAACCGCGGTCGGCGAAGGATTCAATTTCATTGGAAGCGGCTGTCTCAATTCCTGCTGTCGCGAGGCTGGCGACTACGGATCGTTTGCCGGCTTTCGTCTCCTCGCAGCGAATCTCCAGGCTTGGGGTGAACGGGCTTCCGTCTGCCTGCCGGTACGGCCCGCGGGCCTTGATGGTGATTTGAACGGACTTCGGCCCGTCCGCCGGATTGGCGGCAGTTGTCACCTGCTGTGCGAGCGAAGCGGCACACGGCACCGCCAGTAGAATTCTGAATAGACTGGTCCACCCCATCATGCCTCCCTGGGTCTTCCGGCGAGCTACAGATGAATAATCCCGCGCTGAATGGCGGCCGTAGCCGCCTGCGTCCGGTCCTGCACGCCGAGCTTACTCAAAATACTCTTCACGTGNNGCGGCCGGCAAATAAGTCTGGCCCGCGTGGACGGCACGAATGGCGTTGAGTAATTCGTCATGTAGCACGTCTTTGGTGAGATAGGCCTGCACCCCGGCGGAGAGAGCGCGGCGAATGTCCTCGTCACCGCCATAGGTGGTGAGAGCGATCATGTGGGCCTGGGGAAACTCGGCACGTATGGCGGCGGCGGCTTCCACTCCGCCCATGCCGGGCATGCGGAGATCGAGCAGAGCCACGTCGGGCCGGTGCTGCCGGTAGAGTTCTACGGCCTGGTGGCCGTTGGCGGCTTCGGCAACCACGACCATGTCGGCCTGCATGTTGACGATGGCGCTCACGCCCACGCGCGCCACCAGGTGATCTTCAGCGACCAGTATTCGAATTTTTCCGTTCATGGTAATGGCACCGTAACTTCCACTTCGGTCCCTCCACCGGGCTGGCTGGCGAGATGAAGCTCACCGCCCAGCCGCTCCGCGCGCTCGCGCATGCCGATCAAGCCAAAGTGGCCGCCGGTGGAGGTAAAGACGCCCTGCTGCTCGAATCCGCGGCCGTTGTCTCGAATGCGCAGACAGATGTGGCGCGCTTCGGTATGGAGCTGAATCACAACGCGGCTGGCGGCGGCGTGTTTCAAGACGTTGGTAACCGCTTCCTGGGCAATACGCAGGAGGTGTTGCTCCATCTCCTCGGGGAGCACGGTGGCGGGTCCCGAGACATCCACTGCGACATCCACGGGGGAGCCCGCGGTCCACGTGCGCGTGCTGGTTTGAATGGCTCCGGCCAGGTCGTGGCCCTCAAGCGCGGAGGCACGCAAATCCATCACGGAACGCCGGGCCTCGGTGAGGCTGTGGCGGGCCATGCGGCGGGCCATGTCGAGATACTTCCGGACCGGCGACTGATCTTCGGGTATGCACATGGAGACGGCGTCGAGTTGGGAAGCGATACCGACGAAGCCCTGGGCCAGAGTATCGTGAATCTCGCGGGCCAGGCGGGCGCGCTCACCCAGGATCAGCGCAAAGCGGTAACGGATGCGGCGCAGGCGCACTTGATAGGCGGCCCAGGCGCCGGCAAGCAGCAACCCACCGCAGAACAGCCGGAACCAAATGGTTTCGTAATAATGCGGCAGAACGTCGAAGGCGAAGGACTGTTCCGTGGACGAGCCCCCGGGAATCTGGGCTCGCACCGAGAAGGTATAGTGGCCATGCTTGAGGCTGTTGTAGTTGATCTCGCGGCGGGCGCCGGCGCTCACCCAGTCCGGCTCCAGGCCGGTGAGCCGGTAGGAATACTGCACCCGTTCGGGGGCGCTCAAGTGGATGGCGGCGTAGCGGATGCGAAAGCGTTCGATATCCGGGGCGAGGCGCGCGGGCTTGGAGAGGTCGATCGAGTTGGTATCGGCGGCGATGTCGAGCAGTTGAACGGCGGGCGGCACGGAGGCGGGCGGCGGGACATATGGATTGAAGACGGCGAGGCCGCGGCTGGTGGTGAACCAGAGGCGGCCGTCGGCGTTGCGATCGCCGCCGCCGCCGGTGGGATAGCCGGGGGAACATTGCGCACTGCGGAGACCGTCGCCGACGCCATAGTTGATGGGATCGAGGGATTTCCTTTTGCCGGCGGCGAAATCCGCCATTTGGCGTTTCGCGATGCGGCAGATGCCGCGGGTAGTGCTGAGCCACAGGGATTCGCCATCGTCGGAGATATTGGCGATATTGTCGCTGAGCAGTCCGTCCCTCTGGGTGAACCATTGAAAGCGGCCTTCGCGAAGCGCGCCGAGGCCACCCCCAAAAGTGCCGATCCACAACGTGCCGTCGGCGTCCTGATAGAGTTCGCGGATGTTATCGCTGGAAAGTCCGGTGGCTAATGTGTAGGAGCGGACATCCTGGTCCTGGATGCGCCAGAGACCTTTGCCGAAGGTGCCGGCCCATAGGGCGCCATCGCGGGTTTCGCAAAGCGTGACGACCGAATTGGCAGTGGCCGCGCCGGCGGGCAGAACCGTGCGGATCTGTTGGCCCTGGACTTCGAAGAGACCGGCGGGACCTGCCAGCCAAAGGCGGCCGGCGGAATCCTCGAGGGCGTCGAAAACGATGCGGCGCGAAAGCGGATCNNTCACGGATAGAGAAGACTTCGGTCTCAGGCATGCCGTCACTCGGCCTAAAGCGGTGCCGGTCGCCGGAGAAGAGCATCAGCCCGCCTTCGTGAAACCCTACCCAGATGCGGCCGGCGTGATCCTGAAAGACGGTGTTGGGTTCGTCGGAGGGCAGGCCCTCGGTCTTGCCATAGACCGTGAACGCGTCNNCCGCCGTTGGTGCCGATCCAGATGTTGCCGTCGCGGTCTTCGAGGACCACGCGAACGTAGAGGTCTGGCAACCCGTCGTGAGTGTCGAATTTGCGAATATGCCCGGCCGGGGTGCGGAGCATCAGGCCCAGGCTCCCGGCCACCCAAAGGTTGTCGTGCCGATCGACCAGGAGTGAGGAAACCACGTCGCCACCGACGGTCGCATTGTCGATCAAGGTGGTGTATTTATTCCCGGAGATGCGGACCACGCCTCCGAAGCCGGCCACCACCAAATCATGATGCGGGTCCTCGCGGATGGCCCGCACGGACAGAAGCTCGGGGCCGGGGGAATAGTTGGTGAATCTGCCCTCGCGAAAGCGGCTCAAAGAGACGCCGGCCACGATCCATAGGGCGCCGGCGTGGTCTGAGAAGAGGCCGGTGACCCCGTCATCGGGAAGGCCATCCTTCGTGGTGAAAGTGTGAAAGCTCTTAGCGTGAAACCGCGTGAGCCCGCGGGCGGTGCCGATCCACAGAGATCCATCCGGATCAGCCGCAAGGGCAGTGATGGAATTGGCCGGGAGGCTGCCGCCCGACTTAGTGAAGACAGTAAACTCGTAGCCGTCGAAACGGGCGAGTCCCTCGTCGGTTCCGAGCCAGAGGTAGCCATCGGCGGTCTGGGCGATGGCGCGTATGGTGTCCTGGGGGAGTCCGTCCACCTCGCCCCACGACTGGCGGGAATACTGGGTGAGGCTCTTGTGCGGGTCAAGCGCAAGAGCAGCAGGAAGAAACACTGCGGCCGCCAGGCAGGCGGTAACGCGGCAGTGGGTGTTGAGGCGACTGAACACCGTACTCCGAGTATAACCACACTACGCTATGCTGCGAATATGCGACGCGTTTTTCTGTTTCTGATGATGGCCTCTGCAGCGGTGCTGGCGGCGGAAGATTGGGGTCCGGCTCAGTTCCTGGTGGGACACTGGACCGGCGAGGGAACCGGCCAGCCCGGCAATGGCTCGGGTGCGTTCTCGTTTGCCCCCGATCTGGCGGGGCAGGTTCTGGTGCGCAAGAGCTTCGCCGAGTACCCGGCGGCCGATGGGAAGCCGGCCTTCCGGCACGACGACCTCACGATTGTGTATCGCGACGAGACCTCGCACGGGTTGCAGGCCATCTACTTCGACAGCGAAGGGCACGTGATCCGGTACACGGTGTCGCCGGCCGGTGGAGGGGTGGTGTTTCTGAGCGATGGCGCGGCGAGCCAGATGCGGTATCGCATGACCTACACGCCGGCGGGCAAAGACAGCCTGAAGATCAAGTTTGAGATCGCGCCGCCGGGCCAGGAGTTCACCACCTACATCGAAGCGGGCGCCCGCCGCGACTGAGCCGGGGCAGCCGGCAAACTCCCCTTGACGGGGCCGTGGTTTCCGGTTATTAATATAAGTATGCACTCACAAATAAATTTCGGCTACGGCTGGGTATGGAGTTACGGACACCTGGCGTTGGGGGTGGTGGCGGGGGCGGTGCTGTGGCTGGGTTGGGCCAGAGGATGGGGCAAGACGTGGCTGCTGCTGGTGGGGGCGGTGACTTTGTGGGCGCTGTCGGCTGGGGTGATCGTCCGCTTCGTGTTCGACCTCAATGGGCGAACCACGCTGCCCACCGAACATTTCCTGGCTTCGGGCGCCGGCAAGGTTCTCGATATGGGGGCTGGCACGGGGCGCTCTACTTTGATGGTTCTGGAAGCGCGCCCGCGGGCAATGGTGGTGGCGCTCGACAGTTTCAGCGACGAATACGTGCGCCATTTCGGGAATGAGAAGCGCGATCAGCCGGTGGCCGGCGAAGGACGCGAGCGACTGCTCCATAACCTGAAGGCCGCGGGAGTGGAGCAGCGCGCCTCGATTCAACCCGGAGACATGCGCCAGATGCCCTTCGAGGCGGCCACATTCGACGCCATCGTCAGCGCGTATGCCATCGATCACCTCAACCGCGCGGGAATCCGCCAGTCTTTGGGAGAAGCCTTTCGCGTGCTGAAGCCCGGGGGACAGTTCTTGCTGATGGTGGTGGCAAAGGACCGTTGGCTTACCTTCACCTTCGGCCCGATGCTGATGCACATGCGCAAAGCCGGCTCGGGGTTCTGGCAGGATGGCTTGCGCGCCGCCGGGTTCGAAGTGGTGGAGGACGGAACACGGCCGGCGACTGTTTTCATCCTGGCCCGCAAGCCATAACGCGTCCGGAGGTGCAACTATGAAGAGGAATGGGTAGAAAGAAGTCGCTGTCGGATGTGCAACTGCTGGAGACCGCGCGCCAGGTTTTCGTGCAGGAAGGCTTCGGCGCTTCTACCAAAGAAATTGCCCGCCGCGCCGGCGTGTCCGAAGGGGTGATCTACCAGCGGTTCGTCACGAAGGACGAGTTGTTCTTTGCGGCCATGATTCCGCCGCCGGTCGACGTGAAGAAACTCCTCAAGCCGGGGCGCTTCAAAGGAAGCAAGCTAATCGAGAAAATCACGCTTTCGATGATCGAATACTGCCGCGCCACGCTGCCCGTGCTGCTGCCATTGATGTTGCATCCCGGGTTCCGCTTCGAGGAGTTCGCCCGGCGGCATCCGGACTCGCCGATGTTTGTCCTGCGGCGCGAGCTGGTGCTGTTCTTTATGGAGCAACAGCGGGCCGGCCGGATCGGAGGAGTGGACCCGGGGGCTGCCGCGTTGCTCGTTTGGTCCACGGCCAATTCGATCGCGTTTTTCGAACGGTTGGGTGCCCACGGAGGCCAGTTCGACCCGGTGATAATCCGGAAAACGATCCAGTGTATGTGGGACGGGATGCGGCCGGAAGCCCGCTGATCTCCTAACCATCTGAAAATAAGCAACCTTTTACATAATAATAGTGCGCTAATAAATACTTGACATATGCACACTAATATTTTATGATTGTGATTGGATGAGGTCGTTAGGCGGCCTCAGAAAAGCTAAGCAATGAGGAGGAATAGAATATGTCTCTCAGTCGTTTTGACCCGTTAGCCAGCCTCCGTCTCTTCGAGGACTCCTTTACCCGGATGGTGAACGAGCCGCGGACGAACCGTCCGTGGTCGCCGGCCGTCGACATCTACGAAACGGAGAACGAACTGGTGCTGAAAGCCGATCTGCCGGACGTCGATTTGAAGGACATTGACGTTCGCGTGGAGAACCAGACGCTGACGATTTCGGGCGAGCGCAAGTTCGACCAGGAACAAACCGAGAAGGGGTATCACCGCATCGAGCGCAGCTACGGCAGTTTCG
>PLZX01000024.1 GCA_003152325.1 Bryobacterales bacterium
GTGCAGCGCGACATCCTCCCCATTGTTGAAGGCACCACCGTCAACACCCGCTACGGCTTTGTGCGCACCGACCACATCCTCTTCATCGCCGCCGGCGCCTTCCACGTCTCCAAGCCCAGCGATCTGATCCCCGAGCTCCAGGGCCGCTTTCCCATCCGTGTGGAACTGAAATCCCTCACCGTCGAAGATTTCATCCGCATCCTGAAAGAGCCCAAGAACGCCCTCGCCAAACAGTACACCGCCCTGCTCGAAACCGAAGGCATCAAGCTGATCCTCACCGACGACGCGCTTGAAGAGGTTGCCCGTTTCGCCGCCCAGGTGAACGAAAGCTCCGAGAACATCGGCGCCCGCCGCCTCCACACCATCATGGAAAAGATGCTGGAAGACGTTTCCTTCGCCGGCCCCGATCTCAAGAAGAAGACCGTTAGAGTCGACTCCGCCTACGTCCGCAAGCAACTCGCCGACATCGTGAAAGACCAGGACCTCAGCCGCTACATTCTGTAGAGCCCCGCGGCCCGCCAGTTAGCGCCGGCCCTTCCTGCGGAGGAATATGCCTGACCTGTGTGTTCCGCCCATTGTTGTACTCCTGTTGTATATACATTTATCTTGCCTACCAGCCGCATAACTCCTCGATGTGGGCGGCGGAGCCGTCACGTAGCCAGGCGTCGAGTTGCGCGGGCTCTTTCAGTTGTTGGCCGCGCATGCGCGGCACAATCACATAGTGGCAACCCAGATCGGGAAGGGCCGTCATATCGCCCCACAGCTTCTCGAACTGCGCTACCGGGAAGATGTCTTCCTGGCCCTTGCCCCACCGCTTCTTGACGTCCTTCAGAGTAATGTAGGTCGGCATCCGCGCGGCCAGGCGACGGGTGGCGTCCCCGAGTTTCTCTTCGTCGGTGAGATCGCCGCGCTCCAGGCCGAACGCCACCAGCACGCGGTCGAGATCGAGCCAATAGGTCGCGCTGTTGTAATACGAAAGCCGTGACTCGAGTTCCTCACGCGGCAACGCCATTCCCTCCACCAGCCGCAAACGGCCATTGACCCGTGCCAGTCCGCCGCCGCGATCCTCTAACTGGCGGGCTATCACTTCAGTAGTGAGGCCTGCGCCCTGTTCGATGTGGTAACCCAGCAGCGCCGCGTCCAGATTCGCGCCGGCCGTGTCGATGTTATGCACCATCAGGTAGTTCAGCCGTGGATACTCGGCCAGCAGGCGGACCAGCGTTCCGTTGCGAAGCAGATTGGAGACCTCATACCAGTGCCCCACCGGATGGAGGCACTGGAGCGGGAGGTTCTCGGTGTAGTTGCTGCCTTCGCCGGACTGGCGCGCCCACTGGATCAGCGTGTTGTGGAGGCTTTCGCGCACTTTCTGTGCCTGTTCATCGAGCAACTGCTGCGGCATCTCCTCCCAGGCGAAACGCAGATCGCGCTCCATGGGAACCATCCGCAGTCCGATGCTCCGGCCAGGCGAAAGCAGCACCGGGCCGGGGTAGCCGTAGTTCTGGCAGGCGCGGAGATGGGCGGCGATGGAGTCGTGCGTCAGGTAGCTGGTGGTGAAGACATGCGGCAGCAGGATACCGACCTGCCGGCCGGTGCGGAGGCTCTTGGCCAGGTGCACTTCCACAAAACTGCGATGGCGGCCGCCCAACCGGCAGAAGGGGTTGAGCGCCTTGACCACGCCCGCGCCCTTGGTCCAGCGGCTGCCGGCCCCCCCCGCGAGCGAAACCACCGCCACCCGACCGCTTGCCAGGGCATCCAGGCCGGTGCGACGATAATGCTCCGGCAGACCTTCGGTAGCGTCCGCCAGGTCGCCGGGCTGGACGTCTTGAATGTCGCTGTTGGCCGGCAAACGGTTCTGCGCCAAGCCGATGCGGCCGCCGCGGAGGTCGGCTTGAACCTGCTCGTGTTGCACGCCGTCGAAACCATGCGCGCGCAGCAGCGCATCCAGGCTATGGGCGGCGTCGGACGGCTTCTCGTGGCCGCGCGGCAGCAGGTGATCGAACATTTGCTGCACCATGCCGCCGAACTCCGGCTGGTTACCGCAGGCCGAGGCGAAGCGGCCAAGCTCGGCGCGGCGGGCGGGGGAGAGCAGTTTGGCTTCGGTGCGGACCAGCGGGGGCACAACCAGGGTGTAGTAGTCGGCCGGCATGAGGGCGGCCTCACCTGCGCGCAGATCCGCGGTGGTTCCGCACTCGTTGATGGCGAAGCTGTACACCACCGGCTCCATGGCGAACGGCACCGCGTGTTCCATGGCGGCCTTCGTTTCACTCATGATCCGCTGCAGGCGTTCCTGGGCGTGGGCTTTGCGGCGCGGGTCAAACAGAAATCCCATGCCACCGCCCGACATGCCGCCGAGCATCCAGAAACCCCAGAAATCGTCGCCCATTTCGCCGCGCACGCGCTCGATCAGCGTGTGAGTATAAAGGTTGCCGGCCCAGGGGATGATGGTCTGAATGGGCCCCTCGAAATTGCGTTCGGTGGAGCGGCCGATGCCACGCACATCGCCTTGGCGTAATTGGACGAGCACTTCATCCAGGATGCCCACGGCTTCGCGGCGGGCGTCCCACTCTTTTTCGCAGCGCAGCAGATAACGCTCGGTGACCATCTCCAGGATCGGGCCCACGTCCTGGGCCATGCCGCCGTGCACCAGCACCAGGCTATCCTGCAAAGCCTGGCGAGTCTCCGCTGAGATCTCGGCCGCGCCGAAGATGCGATGGCGGGGCAGCAGGCAGCCGCGGCTGACGCTGAACTCGGCGTCCCCCGGGGCTGCCGCCACGCCATAGATGAGCTTGATGCCTGGCCATACCCCGCCGGAATCCTGCCAGCCGCCCCCGGAACCACCGAGCCACTCGCCCAGGATGGCCCGTGCGGCCACCAGACGGCGCTCCTCTTCGTCCAATCCGCCGGTGAGCGATCGCACCTGGCCGGTAGCGCGCATGCAGGCGGAGATCAGGCTGGCCAGCAAACTGGTGGAGACCGCGAGTCGCGAACCTTTCGGAATCCCGTTGACCTTGCTGACGATCTCGAGCCCCAGCCCGGGCGCGCCGGTGAGCCGCGCAAGCACGTCGGAGAGCGGCTGCGACGCGCCTTCCAGACCGGGCGGCACCAGCCCGGAAGCAATGACGGCGGCTTTGAGCAATCCGAGGTAATCCCGGGCGAAATCGAAAACCTCGGCGATGCTGGTGATCTCGGCCGTGGCCCGCAAGTCCACGCTGACCAGCCGGAGCACCGGCTGATCGATTACGCGGAAGTAAGCCTCCACCGGCGGTTTGGGTTCGGCGGAAAGTCCTGCGCCGCGAACGGCCAGATCGATAGAGATATTGACCACGCGCGCGCCTTCCGGGTAGTCCATGCCCAGGAAGAAGATGTCGCTCCAGCCGCTGTGCGTCAAATCCATGCGGACCGGTGTGGATTCGCGGAGCACTGGGTAGAGGCCGGAGGTGGGGCGCAGCAGTTCGGGGCGCAGGCGGAGCGGGTAGTCGGCCGGATGGCCGGTACGGAACATCCACTGGTTGCCGCGGACCGAGCGCACGCTGCGGCGCACCTGGTCGGCGAGCGTCTGGAATCCCAGGCCCCGGTAAGCGGCGGCTAAGGCGCTGGAAATGGCCGCTCCCCCTCCGTTGGCGTTCTGAGCGGCCAGGAAGATGTCGATAGCCTCTTCGAAGCGGCGCTTCAACAGATTGGAATACCCGGCGAAAGGAATCTGCGAAGCCGCGCCGCCGCAAATTTGCCGGGGAATCGAGTAGCGATGGATGGCGTATAGGAAGAAGAGGGCGCGGACGCGCTGGTAGAGGTTGTCGCTGGAGCGGCGGAAACGGTCCAACGCCTGGCACTCGGCGAGGAGAGCCGGGAACGACAAGCCGGCGCAGACCGAATCGAGCGGGCGGTCGCGGGTTTCGGGGTCATCGGAAGTGATTACTTCGACCAAGAGACTCACTGTCCGCCGCCCTCCGCAAGCGCGTTGTCGGCGAGCAAATCGACAAGGCGCGAAAGCACTTCGCCGCGATCGCGGCCGCGCAGTGCGAGAGCCACTTGGGAAATCAGCAAGCCATAACGCGCGCCAAGGTCGTAGCGGCGGCCGGCCTCTTCGACGGCCAGATACTGCTCGCGGTGTGCCAGTTCGGCGAGAACGCCGGAGAGCGTCACGCGCGTCTCGGGCGCCGCGGCGATGGCGCCCCCGAGCAGGTCCATCACCGTCGGGGTGAAGGCGTGGACACCGAAAAAGCAGAGATAGTAGCCGGCGCGGATGCCCGGAACGACCAGCCGCTGTTCGGCCTCGCTGGGGGTGGGCTTCTCGAGGACCGTATCCACGCGGTAGAGCCCGGAGCGGCCAGCCTGCCGCCGGCCGGCGACGGCGCCGAAGAATGGCAACTGGGATTCGCGCGTGGCCTGTACGCCGGAAACCGAGCATCCCTCGGCCTGGGCAATCTCGACGACCTGTTGGGTGGCGGATTGACCGGGGCTGACGTAGAGGTGATCGCTCACCATGTGGAGGAAGGGGTCGGAGCCCACGAAGGCCCGGGCGCAATGGATGGCGTGACCGTATCCGAGCGGCCGGGGCTGCGCCACGAAACGGACCGTGCCGGCGTAGCTGCCGGCGGCCTGTGAGTAGCGAGCCTCATCGCCGGGCCATACCACCACACAGATCTCCTCGACGCCTGCGGAGAGGGCCTGTTCGATGAGGATAGCTAAGACGGACTTCTCCTCACCGTCGCGATCGATCAAAGTCTGGAGGGGGAGAGTGCGTTGATCGGGGCTGGCAGCGGTGATGACCGCTTTATGAAATCGCACGTTGGGAAGCTCCTGGCTAGCAGTGTAACGGACGGCGCGGAGCAGGAGAAGACGCGTGAGGGAAGGTGCCTCGAAATAATGGTGGGCCCTGAAGGATTTGAACCTTCGACCAACGGATTATGAGTCCGCTGCTCTAACCGCTGAGCTAAGGGCCCCCAGCCGCCCCATTTCCCGGGCGGCATTCACATTGTACCGGGTCCTTTAGCTCCCACCCAACAGGCGCCGCACCATATCCACCAGCGCCTCCTCCGTCACCGGCTTCGCGAGCGTTGCGTCGGCCCCCAACAGCGACGCAGTCTCCAGAAACCTGCCGCCAAACGCGCCCGATACTGCCGCGATCTTCACGTGCGGATAGCTCCGGCGAATCTCCCCAATGGTTTCGAGCCCTTCTTTCTCCGGCATCACCAGATCAGTGATCACTACGTCCACGCCGCCTTCCCTCAACGCGGCCAGAGCCTGCGCCCCATCGGCAGCTTCCATCACGCGGAATCCCGCCCGAGCCAGTATCGCGTGAAACAGGCTGCGGACGGCCGCGTCGTCGTCCACCACCAGAATCGCGCGGGCCGGCGCGCTCCCCAGCGTGTCGCGCACCTTGGCCGCCAGCGATTCCGCCGTGAACGGCTTCTGTATGAAGGCCACGTCCTCTTCCAGAAGTCCGTGCCGGGCAATCACGTTGCCGGTATATCCGGACATGTACAGCGCCCGCATCTCCGGCCTCCGCCGCATCAGTTCGGCGCCTAGTTCGCGACCCGACATTTCCGGCATCACCACATCGGTGATCAACAGGTGGATCGGTTCGGCATGCGACGACGACACCGCCAGCGCTTCCCCTCCGTTGGCCGCTTCGAGCACGTGGTAGCCGAAGCCACGCAGCATCCGCGACACCAGCCTCCGGACGTTGTCCTGGTCCTCCGTTACCAGAATGGTCTCGGTGCCCAGCGCCGGCGCGGCGTTCTCGACGGGCCCGGCCGCCGCTTCTCCATCGTTTTCCAGTCGCGGCAAGTAAACGTGAAATTGCGTGCCCTTGCCCGGCTCGCTGTACACCGAAATCCAGCCGTTGCTCTGCTGCACGATTCCGTAAACGCTCGAAAGCCCCAGACCCGTGCCTTGCCCCGCCGGCTTGGTCGTGAAGAACGGCTCGAACAGGTGCTCCCTGGTCTCCGCATCCATCCCCGCGCCCGTATCGCTCACCGATAGCCGTACGTAGCGCCCGGCGCGCCACCCCGCCTGCGCCGCCGCACCCTCCACACCGATATCCACATTGGCCGTCTCGATGGTCAGGCGCCCGCCTCCGGGCATGGCGTCTCTCGCATTCACCGCCAGGTTCAAAATCACCTGGTTGATCTGCCCCGGGTCCGCCTTCACCTTCCCCAACGCCGCATCCAGCACCGTCACAAGCTGGATATCTTCCCCAATCAACCTCTGCAACAGCCGCTCGGTCTCCCGCAAAAAGCCGTTCAGGTCCAGCACCTGCGGCCGCATCACCTGCCGCCGGCTGAACGCCAGCAATTGCTGCGTCAGCGCTGCCGCGCGCTGCCCCGCGCCACGCACCTCATCCAGTTGGTCTTTCAGCGGATCCGTCGTCTCCATCCCCTCAAGCATCAGATCGCAATAGCCGTTGATCACCGTCAGCAGATTGTTGAAGTCGTGCGCCACTCCCCCCGCCAGCCGCCCCACCGATTCCATCTTCTGCGCCTGCAACAACTGCTCCTCCAGCCGCTTTCGTTCCGTGATGTCTTGAATCGTTCCCGCCATCGTCACCAGGTCGCCTTTGGCGTTGTGGATCAGTTCGCCCCGCCCATGCACCCAGCGGATCTGGCCATCGCTCCGCCGCAAGATGCGGTACTCCCGGTCGAACGGCCGCTGATGTTCCACCACGTCGCGCCGGAAATACTCCATCATTTCCTGGCGATCCTCGGCATATACCAGGGCCGCCCAGCCGTCCACCGTCCGGATGTATTCCGGTCCGATGCCGAAGATCTCGTCCAGAGTCGCCGAGCTGGTCCATACGCCCGCGGCGAAGTCCGTAGCGTAGCTGCCGATGCGCGACGCCCGCTGCGATTCGCTCAGCCAATACTCTTTCTCGCGCAGCGCTTCGGTATGCCGGTAACGCTCCGTAACGTCGCGAGACACCCCCAGAATCTCGCGTACGCGCCCGTCTTCCCCCGCCAATAGCGTGATCACCATTTCCGCACGCATGATGGAACCGTCGCGTCGCCGCTGGTCCACCTCGTAGGTTTGAATCCGCTCGACTCCGCTGCCCGCTTCGAACTTTGCCAGCCGCGCCCGAAAACTCCCTTCCACCTCGCGGTAGGATTCCGGCGTCAGCAATTCCCCGACCGGCCGCGCCATCACTTCTTCGGGCGAGTATCCAGACTGCCGCTCCACCGAGGGACTGACATATATGAATCTCAGGGTGGCCACGTCCGCCAGCCAGATCACGTCGCCCGTGTTTTCGGAGATCAACCGGTAACGCAATTCGCTCGCTCTCAAGGCTGCTTGGGTTTGGCGCTGCTCGATGGCGGTGGCGATGCTGTCGGCAGTCTGCTCCAGGAAAGCGACGCTTTCCGGCGTGATGTTCCTGCGCTGCATATAGTCGAACTGCATCAGCCCCAGAATGCGGCCGGCAAAGCGCAGCGGGATCAGGGCCAGCGCTTCATATCCTTCGCGCAGGCACCGGCCGCGCATGTGTGTGGGCAGACAGCCGGCTAACGGCCCAGTCACCAGATCGCTCAGGCTGTTCGTCCAAAAACTGCCGTACGCCGTCACAACCTCCAGCCCCGGCTTGAATTCTCCCGCCAGAACCGCTCCGCAAAGGCACTCCGGCGCCGAATCGTCGCCCGCGCAGAGACAGCGCTCTTCCCGCACGAATTCATCCGACAGTCCCCAGGTGGTGTAAAGCGGAAAATCGCTTCCCTCCCGCACCCGGATTCCCACAGCGTCGCATCCCGTGAACCGTTGCAGCAGCCTGGTCGTGCCCTCCATCATTTCCCGCATGGTGCTGGGGGCATTCAGCAGACCGAGCAGTTCAATCGTCAGCCCTCGCTCCGCTTCATAGCGGGTTTTTCCGGTGACGTCGATTCCCAACGCCAACGTCCGGGCAACTCCGCCGATACGCACCGGCACCATGCTGCACAAGCACCTCCGGGACGCCCCGTTCTTCGCATGGAACAACAGCTCGATCCCCAGTGCCGGCTCGCCTACAAGCAGGACTCCCGCCAGGCGCTGCAGTTCCTCCGGCGCGATCATACCCAGCTCTACAAGGCTCTTCCCGATTACGTCTTCCCGGCAGTAGCCCGACACCCTCTCGAACTCCCGGTTGACTTCCAGAAGGACGTCTTCGTCCCTCGCGCTGATCGCCATCATTACAGGCGCGTGCTCAAACGCCGCGGCAAACAGATTTCCATCCGCTTCCCAGCGGCTGGGGTTCTCGGAACTCGACACAGATTAGCACTCCTTGTCCGGCTGGAGACACAGGCGGGTGCGGCTGTCGCCCGATCCGGGCCGAGCAGCCTTCGTGCTTCTAGTCTATGGAATCGGGGGTTTTATATCAAATGACATAAAACAAGGCGCGTCGTCCACCGCTTCCGCGCTGCCCCTGTCTGCTACACTGCCGGAAAGGGGATCCGATCATTCCGATGAGAATCCAACAGCTTCTAATGGTTGTGGCTCTTTCGGCCGCCGCTTGGCCGGCCCGCGCCGACGTGCTCGATTCCGCCGGCGGCGGCTTCACCATCAAGATTGCCGTCGCCATCCATGCCTCGCCCCACGACGTCTACACGCACCTGCTCCGTATCGCCGATTGGTGGGATTCCGCTCACACCTTCTCCGGCAATGCCCACAACCTGAGACTTGAGGCCATTCCGACCGGCTGCTTCTGCGAGGAATTTCGCAACGGCGGGGGCGTCCGCCACATGGATGTCGTGTACGTCGAGCCCGACAAGACGCTCGTCCTGCGCGGCGGCCTCGGCCCCTTGCAGCGCATGGCCGCCAGCGGCAGCATGACGCTGGCCCTCACAGCCACGCCCGATGGCACCAGACTCGAGGTCACCTTCGCGGCCACCGGCTATCTACCCGCGGGGATGAACACACTTGCCGCACCCGTAGACGGCGTCCTCACCGAGCAGGTCAACCGCCTGAAGAATCTGGTGGAACAAGGCAGCCCCGGTCCCGCAAGAAAGTAAGCCCTCCCCGCAGCGCGTTGACAAGCGCCGCGCAGGTTGTCTACTGTGAGCTTCTAATGATTCCTTCGGTCTTGCGTTGTAGCGAAGCCGGCTGCGGCACGGAAGTCCCGCGCGATTATCGTGGCTATAGTTGCCCCGTCTGCGGCAATCTGTTGCAGGCCGTTCCCAACCCCGGCCCCCTTTCACCCGAACAGTTGAAAAAAAATTGGCGGGAACGGCGGGCTTCCAACGCGCCCCTCGATACGAGCGGCGTCTGGCGCTTTCGCGAGTACCTGCCCGACTGCCCGGCCGATGCCGTCGTCACCCTCGCCGAAGGCAATGTCCCCCTCCTCGCCGGTCAGAAGACCGCCGATTACGCCGGCGCCCGTCATCTCTGGTTCAAGCATCTCGGCTGGAACCCCACCGGCTCCTTCAAAGACCTCGGCATGACCGTCGCCGTTACTGAGGCCCGCCGCCAGGGCGCGGAAACGGTGGCCTGCGCCTCCACCGGCAATACCGCCGCTTCCATGGCCGCCTATGCCGCCCGCGCCAATCTGCGCGCACGCGTCTACTTGCCGAAGGGCGGAGCCTCCATGCAGAAGTTGGCCCAGGCCCTTGATTTCGGCGCCGAAACTCAGTACGTCGACGGCAATTTCGACGACGCCCTCCGCGTCTTGATGGCCGAAGCCGATACCGGCATCTACTTCCTGAATTCCATCAACCCGTTCCGCATCGAGGGCCAGAAGACCGCCATCTTCCATCTCATGGACCAGCTCGATTGGCGCGCGCCCGATTACATCGTGCTGCCCGGCGGCAACCTCGGCAATAGCGCCGCCTTCGGCAAAGCCATCGAAGAACTCGCTGCCATCGGTCTCATGAATCCGATTCCCCGCCTGGTCATCGTGCAGGCCCGCGGATCGAATGCTCTGGTGCGCACCGTCGAGTCCGGCGGCAGCGAGTTGCAAGTGGTCACCGACCCCCAGACCATGGCGACCGCCATCCGCATCGGAAATCCGAGAAGTTGGAAGAAGGCCCTCCGCGCGCTGCGCTTCACCGGCGGCATCGTCATGGACGTCGACGACGCCGATATCATGGCCGCCAAACAGGTGCTGGGCCGCGACGGAATCGGCAGCGAACCCGCCTCCGCCACCACCCTCGCCGGCATCCGGCACTTGATCGCGGATGGCCGCATGGACCCGGAAGCGCGCGTCGTCGCCTTCCTCACCGGCCACGCCCTCAAAGATACCGATTCCATTCTGAATGCCAGGCGGGGCGATGCCTAGCACCGCGCCAGGTGGGGCATGCTTTAGCTTGCCCTGTCGTCTGTCACTGTTTGCAAGACCTGACAGACCACGAAAAGCCATGGTCTGTCCCACCACACCCAGCGGAGAGCCGGTGCCCCATGCCGTCTAGCTTCCCCGCACGCGGCGCCCGCATTTCCGTGCCCGCTTCCATTGCCAACCTGGGTCCCGGCCTCGACACTCTGGCCTTGGCCGTCCGCCTGTTCCTCCAACTGCGCGTCCGCAAGAGCCGCCAACCCGGTTCGAACCGCCTCCACTTCCACTTTCGCAACATCGAATTGCAGGGCGAAAACCTGATCGAGCGCGCCTTCCGTCATCTCGCCGCGCGCCGCCGTTTCCCTTCCGTCGATGTCGAAGTCGAAACCGAAATCCCCTTGTGCTCCGGATTGGGCAGTAGTGCCGCCGCCGTAGCCGCCGGCTTCCGCCTGTTTGAGA
>PLZX01000338.1 GCA_003152325.1 Bryobacterales bacterium
AGAGCTGGTGGGCGCGGCCCGGCGGCGCGCGCGATACCGGTGAATGCCTGGCCGATGGGGTTTGCCGCGAGGTGCGCGAAGAGACCGGTCTGGTAGTGCGGCCGCTCGGTATTCTCGAAGTCTTCGAACGCATCCTGCGCGATGCGAGCGGCGCCGCCGAATATCACTACGTGTTGATCGACTACATGTGCCGCATCACGGGCGGCGATTTGCGCCCCGGCGACGACGTCTGCGCGGCGGAATGGGTGAAGCGCCGCGATCTTCCCAAGCTGCCGATTACCGAAGGCACCCTCGGCGTGATTGAAAAGGGGTTCCGCGAGCGAGGAAAATTCCGATGAGGGCCGCCGACGTCCTGGAATTCGAATCCTTGCGGAAGTTATTGGGGCGCTATGTCTCAAGCCCGCAGGGCTTCCGCGAGTTGGAAAAGCTGGCGCCNNTGCGCCCGCAGCCGGCCGCGCGCGGCGCCGCCATCCGCGTGGATTTCGGAGGCCTGCCCGACACCCAAGCCGCCGTGCAGAAGTTGCGGATTGAAGGCGCCAGCCTCGACCCTAAGGAGATCTACGACCTGTTCGCGCTGCTGGACCGCGCCGCCGACGCCAAGAGTGTGCTCACGGCCGCCGCGGAGCGTTTTCCGCGCCTCGGCCGGCGCGCCCAAACCATCGGCGATTTCCGCGGCCTGCTGAGGGAACTGGACGGCAAGATCCTGCCCGACGGCAGCGTGGCCGACAACGCCAGCGTGGCGCTGGCCCGCCTGCGCCGTGACATCGACCGCCAGAAGAAATCCATCCAGGAATCGCTGGAACGCTTCTTGAAAGCGCACCGTGACGACGGCGTGTTACAGGAAGAGTTCGTCACCATCCGCAATGAGCGATTCGTGGTGCCGTTGATCGCCGGGCAACGCCGCAAGCTGGACGGCGTCATCCACGGAACCAGTTCGAGCGGCCACACGCTCTTCGTCGAGCCTCTCGAAACCATCGACCTCAATAACGAATTGGTGCGCCTCACCGAGGAAGAGGCGCGTGAAGTCGGCCGCATCCTGCTCGAAATGACCAACCGCCTGCGCGGCCACAGCGAATCCATCGGACGCACGCTGGTCACCATGGCNNGTGCCGGTGAGCCTGGACCTCACCCAGGAACGCCGCACGCTCCTCATCAGCGGCCCCAACACCGGCGGCAAGACGGTCACGCTGAAGACCGTGGGCCTGCTCAGCCTGATGGCGCAATCGGGCCTGCCGGTGCCGGCCGCCGATGCCGAGTTTCCGCTCTTCGCGCAGGTGCTGGCCGATATCGGCGATTACCAGTCCATTCAAGAGAATCTCAGCACGTTTTCCGCGCACGTCTCCAACATCCGCGAGATGGCGCTGGACGTCACGCCCGATTCGCTGGTGCTGCTCGACGAACTGGGCGCGGCCACCGACCCCGAAGAGGGCGGCGCGCTGGGAGTGGCCATCGTGGAGCACTTCCGCGCGGCCGGCGCCTTCACCATGGTATCCACGCACCTGATGGCGCTCAAAATCTACGGCGCCTCCACCGAGGGCGTCGTGAACGGCTCCATGGGTTTTGACGAGCAGACCCTTGAGCCCACCTATCACCTGCAACTTGGGCTGCCCGGGAAATCGGCCGGCCTGGAGATCGCCACGCGGCTCGGAATCCCCGAGGACATCATGCGCCGCGCCCGCCTGTCCATGAGCGACCGCGAACGCGATGTGACCCGCTTCCTGGCCGAACTGCACCGTCGCATCGAAGAGACCCGGGCCACCGAGCAGAGCCTGAGCGAAAAACTGACAGCCCTGGAGAAACACGAAAAGGAGCTGGCTGCGGAATGGGAAAAGCGCGAGGGCGCCAAGCTCAAGGAACTGGAGCGCCGCACCGACCTGGCCCTGGCGCGCTTCGAAGAGCAGGCGCAGGAGGCCATCGGCAAGATCGCCCAGGGCCTGGACCGCCGCAAGGCCGAACAGGAGGCCCAACGCCGCGTCTCCAAGGCCAAGCGCGAACTCCGCGAGGACTTCCAGACCACCGTGCTGGCCACCTGCGACGATGCCCGCCAGGACCGCATCGCGCCGCTCCGCATCGAAGAGGGCGCGCGCGTGCGGCTGCGCGACGTCCGCGAACTGGCGCGCGTGCGGCGCAAGCTCGGGAACGGCCGCATCGAAGTGGAGGCCGGCTTCCTCAAGATGCAGGTCTCCGAGGACGACGTGATCGAAGTCGTGCCCGAAACCGGCGGCACGGCCAGCCGCCTGCCCCAGGGCGTGACCTATAGGCCCGCTCCGGAACTGACGCCGGCTCACCAGGAGATCAACGTCATCGGCCAACATGCCGAACAGGCTCGTGATGCCGTGGATGAGTTCCTGGACCGGGCCGTGATGGCTACCGCCAGCCGCGTCCGAATCGTGCACGGCCACGGGATGGGGGTCCTCAAGAAGACCATCGCAGACCTCCTCAGCCACCACCCACACGTCGCGAAGTTCTACCCCGCACCGCAGCAGGAAGGCGGCGCCGGCGCCACTATCGTCGAGTTGCGGGAGTAGGGAATTACAGAATTCTTACATACCGGACCCCAATACTCCTGATATCGTAAAGATGCACTCCGTCCTTGGGGAACAATATCTGTGAGCGAAGAACCCATTTATCTCTATGACCGCCAGGGCATGAATTGGCCCACCGTTGTCGTCCTGACGCTGCTTCACATCGGCGCCATTGGCGCACTTTTTGTCTTTAACTGGAAGGCTTTCGCCGTTGCCGTGTTCCTTTATTGGGTCGCCACCGGCTTGGGGATCAGTATGGGATATCACCGGCTGCATACCCACCGCTCTTACCAGGTGCCGCGCTGGCTGGAATACTTCTTCGCGGTTTGCGGGACGCTCACGCTCGAAGGCGGACCCATCTTCTGGACCGCGGTGCATCGCATTCACCATCAGAAGTCCGATCACGCGGGCGATCCGCATTCCCCGCGCGATGGCGCATGGTGGTCGCACGCCGGCTGGATCCTGGTGGGCGAAACCAAGCACAACAACACCCGCGCCATGGCCAAGTATGCACCAGACCTGGCCAAGGATCGCTTCTACACCTGGCTCAACAACTATCACTGGTTGCCGATCGTGGTGCTGACTGCTGCGCTGGCGGTGATCGGCGGCCTTCCCATGGTATTGTGGGCCGGCTGCTTCCGCGTGGTGTTCGGTCTGCACGCCACCTGGCTTGTGAATTCGGCGACGCACATGTGGGGCGCGCGGCGCTTCGAAACCCGCGACGATTCCCGCAACAACTGGTGGGTAGCGCTGATTTCCTTCGGCGAAGGCTGGCACAACAANNGCACATCCGGCCTCCGCGCGTCACGGGCTGGCATGGTACGAGTTCGATCCCTCCTGGCTCCAGATCAAGCTGCTGAAGGCCCTGGGAATCGCCAAGTCCATCCGCGTGGCATCGATCAGCACCCCGCACGCCGCCGAGCAGGAAGCCGCCTAGCCGGCCACTCACGCTGCCCCCCCATTCCCGCATCGCCCCCCATTCGGCATAAGCTGGAATCATGGTGATTCCCGGCCGCCGGAAGTCGATCGCGTTTTATATCGCGTTCGGAGTCTGCCTGATCACCGTCATTCTGATTTTGTATGTCGGTTGGGTGCTCCTCAACTGGCGGACCGGCATCCTGCTGGCTCTGGGCATCCTGCTTGTGTCGATCATCATCTTCGGCGTGGTCGTCAACACCATCTCCATCGTCCGTGAGATCCGGCGCAACGAACAGCACGACGCATTCATCAACGCCGTCACGCACGAATTGAAGACCCCCGTCGCTTCCATCCGGCTCTACCTCCAGACCTTGCAATCCCGCGCCGTGGATGAGACCAGGCGCCAGGAATTCTACAAGATCATGCTGGCCGATAGCGACCGCTTGCTGGCCACCATCGAGCAGGTGCTGCGCACCGGACGCATGGGCGCAGCCAGTCCCAAGCCCAATGTCGCCCGTATCGATCTCGGCGAGCTCATCGAAGAATGCCTGGCGCGCGTGCGNNATCGACAACGCCGTGAAATACTCCGGCAGCGGCGTCAAGGTGACGGTCGAAACCGAACTGCTCGACGGCCACGTGCTGGTGCGCGTCAAAGACGAAGGCCCCGGTATCCCCAAAACCGAGCTGAAGCGCATATTCAAACGGTTTCACCGCGTGCCCGGCCAACTGGCTGCACGCGTCAAAGGGACGGGGCTGGGCCTGTTCATCGTCCGTTCCGTCGCCAAGCGCCACGGCGGCCGCGCCTGGGCGGAAAGCGAGGGGCCGGGCCGCGGCAGCACCTTCGTGCTGCAACTTCCGGTAGCCAAATGACGCACATTCTGGTTGTGGAAGACGAGCAGCATCTGGCCGACGGCCTGCGCTTCAATCTGGAGGCGGAAGGCTGGGAAGTGCAGTTGGTGGACACCGGGGAAGCCGCGCTGGCACTGCTCGGAGCCGAACCCGCGGCCTTCGACGTCGTGGTCCTCGATATCATGCTGCCCGGCATCGACGGCTTCTCGGTGATGTCCCAATTGCGCCAATCCGGACAGTTCGTTCCCACCTTGATGCTCACCGCACGCGGCCATCCCGAAGATATCCTGCTCGGCTTTTCTGCCGGAGCCGACGATTATCTGACGAAGCCCTTTGAGCTCGCCATCCTGATCGCCCGCATCCGCGGCCTGCTGCGCCGGCGCGAGTGGCTTCAGGTTTCGGTCAACCATACCGCCGCCGCTCCGCCCTCCAACGACGCGTTTACGTTTGGCGAAAAATTAGTGCAATTCGACCTGCTGGAGCTGCGCGTGCGCAAGCAGGTTTTTCCGCTCACCTTGATGGAGGCCAACCTGCTTCGCTACCTCATCCGGCACGAGGGCCGGCCGGTATCGCGTAAAGCCATGTTGGAAGAAGTGTGGGGTCTGCACGAAGACACCGACACGCGCGCCATCGATAACTTCATCGTGCGCCTGCGCCGCTACATCGAAGACGATCCCACGCGCCCCCGCCATCTGCTGACGGTGCGCGGCGTCGGTTACCGCTTTGTGGCTGCGCCCCCCGCCAAATGACTCACAGTTCCGCCAGGACCGCCGCCGCGTGTCCCTTGGCCTTCACCTTCGCGTAGATCTTCTCGATCTTGCCGTCCGCTCCAATCACAAACGTGGTGCGTTCGATGCCCATCACCTTCCGCCCATACATGTTCTTTTCTTTCCACACGCCATAGGCTTCGGCGGCGGTTCGTTCTTCATCGGCCAGCAGCGTGAACGGCAGATCGTATTTCTGTTTGAACTTGGCCTGCGCCGCCGGCTTGTCCGGTGAGATGCCGATCAACGCCGCACCTTTCTTCGCAATGGCCTTCATGCCGTCCCGAAACTCGCAGGCTTCCACGGTGCAGCCCGGCGTATCGGCCTTCGGATAGAAGTACAGCACCACGCGCTTGCCCTTGAGTTCCGAGAGGCGAAAATCTTCGCCCGTGTCCGTTTGCACCCGAATATCGGGAGCCTTGTCGCCTACGTTCAACATAGCGTCACTCCAGTCTCTGTTTGAATAAGTCGGTTACCACCGCCACGTTGGCCTGGCCGCGCGTGGCCTTCATCGCCTGACCCACCAGGAAATTGATCACGGTGGCTTTCCCGCCGCGATACTGTTCCACCTGCTTCGGGTTTCGGGCGATCACTTCCTCGATCACTTTCTCCAGCGCCCCAGTGTCGGAAATCTGCTTCAGTCCTTCGCGTTCCGCAATCTCGGCCGGCGCCTGGCCGGTCGAAAACATTTTGGGGAAAATCTCCTTGGCCAGCTTACCCGAAAGCTCGCCCGTCGAGATCAGCTTCACCAGTTCGCCGAGGTGGGCCGCGCTCACCGGCGATTCGGCAATCTCTTTGGCTTCGGCCTTGAGCATACCCATGAGGTCGCCCATCACCCAATTGGCGGCCATCTTGGGATTGCCGGAGGCGCGCGCCGCGGTTTCGAAATACTCGCTCGCGGCGCGCGTGGCGGTCAGGACTTCCGCGTCGTACTCCGGCAAACCATACTCCGCGACGAACCGCTCCCGTTTGTGCGCCGGCAACTCCGGCAGCCCGGCCCGCAGTTCCTCGAGCCATGCCGGAGAGATGCGCAACGGCGCCAGGTCGGGCTCCGGAAAGTACCGGTAGTCGTGTGCATGCTCCTTGCTGCGCATGGCGGCCGTTTCGCCGATGTCGGGATTGTAGAGCCGCGTCTCCTGCATTACCTTGCCGCCGCTTTCCAGCAGTTCCACCTGCCGCCCAATTTCGTAGTCCAGCGCCTGCTTTAGAAAGCGGAAGGAATTCAGATTCTTGACTTCCGCCTTCGTGCCCAACTCAGCCGCGCCCTTCAGCCGCACCGAAACGTTGGCGTCGCACCGCAAGTGGCCCTTCTCCATGTCGCACGTGGAGGCTTCAATGAACTGCAGCACCTGCTTCACCTCGGTGAGGTAAGCGTAGGCTTCGTCGGAGCTCCGCATGTCCGGCTCGCTGACGATTTCAATCAGCGGCGTCCCGCTGCGATTCAGGTCCACGTATGAGTACCGGTCCGAGTCCTTGAAGCCGTCGTGGATGCTCTTGCCCGCGTCGTCTTCCATGTGGACGCGCGTCACGCCGATGCGCTTCGTGCGGCCCTCCACCACAATGTCCACGTGCCCGCGTTCGGCCAGCGGCTCGTCGTATTGCGAGATCTGGTAGCCCTTCGGCAGATCGGGATAGAAATAATTCTTGCGCGCGAAACGCGATTGCGCCCGGATGCTGCAATGGAGCGCCAGCCCGGCCTTCACCGCCAGCTCCACGGCCGCGCGATTCAGTACCGGCAAGGCGCCCGGCAATCCCAGGCACACCGGACACACATTGGTATTAGGCGGTGCGCCGAAACTGGTGGGGCATCCACAAAAAATCTTGGTCGCGGTGGCGAGTTGCGCGTGAACTTCGAGCCCGATCACCGCTTCATAACGGGCGGCCGCGGAAGAAGACATGGATTCTTCCATTGTAACGGTCGAGACGAGTGTTACCATCGCATTTATGGCAAAATTCAGGCCGTTCAAGGGAAAGCGCAAGAGCGCCCCCGCGCCTCGAGGCGCGGTGCCCTGCGTGGTCCTTGTGATCGGTGCCATGGCGTTAGTGATGTTCCTACTCTTCCTTGTGATGAAAAATGCGAACGGATAATCGGCCGCCGGACGGCATGCGCCCAGTCGAAATCGAAACCGGCTTTCTGAANNCAGTTTCTGCGCAACTCCGGCAAGGGCTGGGTGACGGCGGAATACGCCATGCTGCCCCGCGCCACCGCGCGCCGAACCCCGCGCGAGGTCAATAAGGGCCGCGTGTCCGGCCGCACTCACGAAATCCAGCGGCTGATCGGCCGCTCCATGCGCGCCGTGGTGGATGGCGCGGCGCTCGGCGAGCGCACCGTGGTCATCGATTGCGATGTCCTGCAGGCCGATGGCGGCACGCGGACGGCCGCCATCACCGGCGCGTTCGTGGCGCTGTCAGTGGCGCTGCGCCGGCTGGTGGATTTCGGCGCGCTCAAATCCATGCCGCTCAGAGATTCGGTGGCCGCCACCAGCGTCGGCCTGGTGCGCGGCGTTCCCATGCTCGATCTTTGCTACGAAGAGGATTCCCAGGCCGACGTCGACATGAACGTCGTGATGACCGGCGCCGGCAAGTTCGTCGAAGTGCAGGCCACCGCCGAGCACTCGGCCTTCGACGACGATCAGATGGCGCGCCTCATCGCATTGGCGCGCGTCGGCATCGGCCAACTGATCGATATCCAGAAAAAGGCCGTACGCTCTTGATCCACCTGTTTTGCGCCAGCGGAAACCCCGGCAAGCTGCGCGAATTCCGCTTGGCCGCCGGCCACGCCCCCGTCGAAATCGAACTCGTGCCCGGCTTCAAACAGCTCACGCCTTGCGCCGAAGACGGCGAGACCTTCGAGGCCAACGCCATCCTCAAGGCGCGCCACTACGCGAAACATGTCACGGGCCCCTTATTCGCCGACGATTCCGGCTTGGAAGTGGATGCGCTCAACGGTGCGCCAGGCGTCNNCGCGGCGTTACCGGCCGCACCGCCCGCTTCGTATGCGCCATCGCGCTGGTGGAAGCGGGCGTTCTGCGCGGCGTGTGGCGCGGCGCCGTGGAAGGCGCCATCCTCCACGAACCCCGCGGCGACGGCGGCTTCGGATACGACCCGCTGTTCTTCTGCCCGCAGTTAGGCTACACGTTTGGCGAAGCCGGCGCCAGCGAAAAGTTTGCTGTCAGCCATCGCGGACAGGCACTGAGGGCCATGCTGGCGGCGCTGATAACGCCCTAATTGCCCTCCACCGTCGATTCCACCACCGGTCCAAATTTCTTGAGCAGCTCGCGGAGCTTCGCCCCGTCCCCTACCGCGATGATCTGCACGTTGTCGTAGGGCACGTATTTGCGCGCTACCCGCTGCACGTCCTCGGCCGTGATGGCCATGACTTTCGTGGAGTAGGTGTCCCAATAATCTTCCGGCAAGCCTAATTCACGCTGTTGCATCCAGCGCGCCAAAACACTCGCGGGATTCTCCAGGCCCAGCGCGAAACTGGCCACCAGCGTGCGCCTGGCGCCTTCCAGTTCCTCTTTGGGCACTGGCACGTCGCGGATTTCCTTGAACTCCTTGAGTAGGTCGGCCAGCGCCGGCTCCGTAACTTCCGTCCGCACCGACATCGAAGAACTAAAATGCTGCGTAGTCCTGGTGGCCGCGAAGCTGGAGCTGACGCCGTAGGTGTAGCCCTTCTCTTCGCGGATGATGCGGAACAGCCGCGCCGCCGTTCCCGCGCCCAGCACCTGGTTCATCACCATGCAAGCGATGTAATCGGGGTCGGTGCGCAGGATCGCGCGGTTGGCCAGCGTCAGGTTCGTCTGCACCGACCCTGGCCGCGAAATCAAGTAGACCTTTTTCTCGGCGATGGGCGGATTCGCCGGAAACTTGACCGGCTCAATCGGGCCGCCCTTCCACGCGCCCAGCGCCTTTTCCAGCTTGGCCACCGCCTCCTTGGGTGTGATTTCGCCCACCACCCCGGCCAGTTCGCCCGAGGGCACGAAGTACTTCTTGTAGTGCTCCACCAGCACATCGCGCGTGATCTTGTCCAGCGACTCCGCCGTCAGCCGCGTGAACTGGCGCGCGTCGCCGGGGTACAGCACCCGCATCAGCACCTCGTTCGAGAGCGTGCCGGGGTTGGTGCGTTGCTGTTCCAGTTGGCTGCGCTGGCGGCCCTTCCACTTCTCGAGTTCGTCGGCCGGGAAGGAGGGATGCAGCAGAATATCGGCCATAATCCCGAGCGCTTCATCGAAGTTTTCGGTCATGGCGTTCACGGTGATGCTTCCCTCACCGACGCCCGCCGCGCCCCCGCCACCACCGCCGCCGCGCCCGCCGCCACCACCACCGCCACCGAACGATACCGTGGCGCCGATGTCCGCCAGCGCCTCGGAGATCTGCCGCGCCGTGCGCGTCGTGGTCCCCATCATCATCATCGCGGCCGTGGCTTCCGCCACGCCCGGCATGCCGGCCGGATCGCGCAGCCGCGATGACGGAACCGCAATGTTCACCGTGATGGTCGGCGTGCGGTTGGTTTCCAGGACCACCAGCTTGAGGCCGTTCGAAAGCGTGCGATCCACCGGACGCGGCAGTTTCACCTTGAGCACTTCGTTCGAGACCGGCGCGCGGTTCAACCGCACCATGCCGCGGTAAGTGGTGGCATCCTGCGCCGCCGCAATCGCCGCAAGAAGAACGCAAATCGCCAATGTTTTGGTCATAGCCGGCTCCTTAGTTTCCCCCGCGTCCGCCGCGTCCCCGTCCACCACCGCCGGCCGCCGGCGTGGTCACTACCACCACACTGTTGGCCTTCACCAGATCGGCTTTGGCTGCCTTCTGAATGTCGGCCGCGGTGATCGCCAGTTGCGCATCGATTTCAGTGTTCACCCGATTCGGATCGTCGTACACGGCCGCCGCGTCCGCCAGCGCCTGCGCCCGGCTCAGCGCGGTGATCCGATTCTCGGCCGAACGCCGCAGGCTGATGCGCACGCGCTGCAGCTCTTTGTCGGTGACCGGTTCGGCGTGCAGCTTCGCGATCTCCTCCGCGATCAAACCCTCCGCTTCTTGCGGCGTCTTACCCGCACGCAGCGTCGCAGAGATGTGGAACATGCCGGGACCGGCGCGCCGGTCGGTGGAGCAGGAAACCTGGGCCGCAATTTCCTTTTCCTCCACCAGCTTGCGATAGAGGCGCGAATTGTTGCCACCACCACCGCCGCCGCGCCCTCCGCCGCCCCCACCGCCGCCGAGAATCGAAGCGGCGATTCCCAGTGCGCGCGCGTCGGGGTCGCCCGATGCGGGAATCCGGTAAGCGATGTCGATGCGCGTCAGCCGCGCCAGCGGGTCTGCCAAAGCCGCGCGGCGCTCGGCCGTCTTGGGCGCTTCTGTTAAATCGGCCGGCTTCGCCGCCTCCTGCCGCGGGATGCCGCCGAAATACTTCTTCACCTTCGCCAACGTTTCTTTTGTGTCCAGATCGCCTACCAGCGCCAGCACGGCGTTGTTGGGAGCGTAGTAAATCTTGAAGAACTGTTTGACGTCATCCACCGAAGCCGCATCCAGATCGGCCATCGACCCGATCACCGGGTGGTGATAGGCGAAGTTGTCGTAAATCAATTCCTCGAGCTTTTCGGATGTCTGCCCGTACGCCTGGTTGTCGTTGCTCTGGCGCCGCTCTTCCTTCACCGCCTGCCGCTGGTTCTCCAGATTCTCCTTGGTAATCACCAGGGCGTGCATACGGTCGGCTTCCAGGAACAACCCCAGGTCGAGCTGGTTCTTCGGCAGAACCTCATAGTAGGAAGTTCGATCGGTGTTGGTGGTCCCGTTGGAGTTGCCGCCGTTGGTGTCGATCAGAAAATCCAATTCGCCGACACCCACGTTCTCCGACCCCTTGAACATCATGTGTTCGAAGAGGTGCGCGAACCCCGTCCGCCCCGGGTGTTCGTCCTTCGACCCCACTTTATAAGCGACGCAGATCGCATACACCGGCGCGTAGTGATCCTCCGAAATAATCACCCGCAGCCCGTTATCCAGCTTGCTGTCGGAGAACTTGATTTTGGGAATCTGCGGCGCAGCCGGTTGCGCCAGCAGCAGGCCCGCGCCCGCCAGCACGACGACGGCAGATAGTTTCAGGGCAAACAGTTTCACGAAACCTCCTGACTGGACCCTTGTATCACATATCGGGCGCGAGGTCGGCTCTGCCGCAGTGTTATAACTGAAGCTGCGAGAGACGATGGATCTTAAGAAACTCATCCGCGAGGTGCCGGACTTCCCCAAGGCCGGCATTCTCTTCTATGACATCACCACCCTGCTTAAGGATAGTGCCGGCTTCGTGCCCGTACGAAAGCCCAAGAAGCTGCCAGCCGCTACCGTAAGCGTGACCTACGATCTGGAGTACGGCCAGGACAGCCTGGAGATGCACAAAGACGCCGTTCAGCCGGGCAGTCGCGTGCTGATTGTGGATGATCTGCTGGCCACCGGCGGCACTGCCGCGGCCGCCGCCCGCCTTGTCCGGGAAGCCGGCGGGACCGTTGCCGGCCTGGGATTCGTGGTGGAACTGACTTTTCTGAGCGGGCGCGCGAAGCTGCCGGAGTACGACGTCTTCTCCCTGCTCCAATACGACCAATGAGTACCACGCGCCGGGTGCGCGTGCGCGCCCTGGCAAAAATCAATCTCGACCTGCGCGTCCTCCGCAAGCGCCCGGATGGCTATCACGAACTCCGCACCATCTTCCAGACCATCTCGCTGGCCGACTCGCTCGACATCGCGTTCACACCCGGCCGAAAGACCGCCATTGAACTGGACGACCCTCTCGCCATCTCCGAGAACCTGGTGGTGCGGGCGGCCCGCCTGGCGCTGGACGCCATGCGCGTGACTGGACGCGTCGAAATGCGACTGCGCAAGCGCATCCCCATGGGCGCCGGATTGGGCGGCGGATCTTCCGATGCTGCCGCCGTCTTATTGGCGCTGCCCGCCCTAGCTGGTCGCGTGCTCGGTCTGCCGATATTGAGCGACATCGCAGCCCGCCTTGGTAGCGACGTCCCGTTTTTCCTGCTCGGCGGCACGGCCGTCGGCATCGGACGCGGCACCGAGCTCTTTCCGCTCCCCGATCGGCCCGCCATGGCAGGCCTTGTGGTGGCCCCCACGGTGCACGTCAACACTGCCCAGGCGTACCGCGACCTCAGCCCCGGTTTGACAACCGAATCGCAAGAAAATAAAATATTTAGTTTCCAGTCTCTTACGTGGGAACGGGGTGTCGGTCAATCCTCCGGGAACGATTTTGAAGCCGTAGTTTTCAAGCAGCACCGGAATCTGGCTGACCTGAAAAAACGATTGGTGCGGGCGGGGGCCACCGCAGCCATGATGACCGGTAGCGGGTCTGCCCTGTTTGGGCTGTTTCCCAGTCGTCACGGAATATCAGCCGCAATAAAATCGTTGGGTGACGAAAAGATTTTTCGAATTTCACTGGTGAGCCGGGCGCGCTACCGCCAAATCTGGTGGCGGGCGCTGGGCCCACATACAGTCCGGGAGACATGGCCGCCGCAAAGCCGATACGCGCGATGATTCACGACCGTTTACAACTCTTCACCGGAAATGCCAACCCTGAGCTGGCTGCCTCCATCGCCGAACACCTCGGCACGGAGCTGGGCAAGTGCATGGTCAAGCAATTCTCCGACGGCGAAATCTACCTGCAGATCCAGGAAAACGTGCGTGGAGGCGACGTCTTCGTCATCCAACCCACGTGCACGCCGGTGGAGCGCAACCTCATGGAATTGCTGCTGATGATCGACGCCCTCAAGCGCGCCTCAGCAGAACGCATCACCGCAGTGTTACCCTATTATGGATACGCCCGCCAGGATCGGAAGGATAAGCCTAGGGTTCCGATTTCTGCCAGGTTGATTGCGGCCCTGCTGGAAACGGCTGGGGCCGACCGCGTTTTGACGCTCGATTTGCACGCGGCTCAGATTCAGGGGTTCTTCGATATCCCGGTGGACCATCTGTTCGCCACGCCCGTGTTGATGGAGCATTTCAAGACTCCGAACGTACCGGACATGACGGTGGTATCGCCGGACGCGGGCGGTGTGGAGCGGGCGCGGGCCTTCGCCAAGCGGTTGAATGCGCCGCTGGCGATCATCGATAAGCGGCGGGAAGAAGCCAACGTCGCCGAAGTGATGAATGTGGTCGGCGAGGTGGACGGGCGCCACTGCTTGTTGGTGGATGACCTGATCGATACCGCCGGTACGCTCGTGAAGGGCGCCGAAGCGCTGATGGAGAAGGGCGCGGCCAGTGTTTCGGCCTGCGCTACGCACGCGGTTCTGTCGGGCCCGGCCGTAAGCCGGATCGAGGAATCCTGCTTGAAGGAAGTGGTAGTAACGAATTCGATTCCGCTCTCGGAAGCGGCGAAAAGTTCGACGAAGATTCAATCGTTGTCGATCGCGAACCTGATGGCCGATGCCATCCGCTCGATACACGAGGAGACTTCGGTGAGTGTGTTGTTTATTTAGGAATCGCGGGCCATCGAACCCACGGAAACCCCCTCGGGGGTGAACGGACTTCGACCCCGTATAGGAGAAATCGAGTGATTGATATTACCGTGACCGCCGAGGTGCGTGCCTCGCGCGGCAAAAATGAGGCCCACCGCACCCGTAGCGCGGGCCAGATCCCCGCTGTGGTGTACGGGGCCTTCAAAGATCCGGTCAGCATTGCGGTCAATCCGCGGGAAATCAACCGCATCATCCGCAGCGCAACCGGCTATAACACCATCTTCAACCTGGCCATCGCGGGCGGCGAGAATACTCCCGTCATGGTGGTCGATCAGCAGGTGGATCCCGTCAAGGGCAATCTGCTGCATGCCGATTTCAAGCGCATCGACCTCACCAAGCGCATTCGCATCAGCGTGCCGGTCGGCACCACGGGCGAGGCCAAGGGCGTCAAGGTGCAAGGCGGATTGCTGGAAGTCATCACCCGCGCCATCGAAATCGAATGCCTGCCGGACGAGATTCCGGAAGGCTTCACCGTGGACGTCACTGAGCTCATGATCGGCCAGGCCAAGCGCGCCAGCGATGTGGCCCTTTCCGGCTCCATGAAGCTCATCAGCTCCCCCGATACGGTGATTGCGCACTCCGTCGCACTGCGCGCCGAGGAAGTGGTCGCGCCCGTCGAAGGCGCCGTTGTGGTCACGCCCGAAGCTGGAGCGGTTGCCGCCGAGCCCGAGGTCATCAAGAAGGGCAAGAAGGACGAGGAAGTCCCCCCCGAGGAAAAGGGCAAGAAGAAGTAATTTTCCATGTTCCTGGTGGCCGGTCTCGGGAATCCGGGCGAAGAGTACTCACTTACGCCGCATAACCTCGGGTTTCTCACGGTGGATCGGCTGGCCGAACGGTATGGCATCCGCGTCACCCGTAAGGATTCGAAGGCGCTGATCGGTCTGGGCGAGATCGACGGACAGCCGGTGATGCTGGCCAAGCCGCAAACGTTTATGAATCTCAGCGGCACGTCGCTGGCGCCGCTGATGGAGAAGCACTCGATCGGTCTCGACCAACTCGTGGTGGTCTATGACGAGCTGGACCTGGGATGGTTGGCGCTGAAGATCAAGCCGAAGGGTTCGGCCGCCGGTCACAACGGCATGAAGTCGGTGATCGCCAGCCTGAAGACCAGCGAGATCGTAAGGGTGCGATTAGGAATTCATCCGGACCACCCCCTGAAGGGTGGAACGGATTATCTGCTGGCGCCGATGAAGCGCTCGCAGGCAACGGAATTGGACGAATTCGTCGGCTATGCGGCCGATGCCGTTCGTTCCATAATCGCTGAGGGCGTCGTTAAGGCCATGACGAGATTTAATCGTCGCGCCCCTGGCTTAAACAAAGAGGAAGCATGAGGATTTACGAAGAGCTGTTCATTATAAAGCCGGATGCTCCGGACGAAGAAGTCGACGCGTTCGTGGAACAGTTGCGAACCCAGTTGACCACCGCCGGAGCCACCGTAGACAAAGTC
>PLZX01000388.1 GCA_003152325.1 Bryobacterales bacterium
GCGGCCTCAGCCAATACGGCGTCCAGATCGTGGAGCGTATGAATGAAGTTGGGATGGCCGTGGACATTTCGCATTGTGGCGACCGGACCACCATGAATGCGATCGAAGCATCCAAAAAGCCGGTCCTCGTTACGCACTCCAACTGTCGCGCGCTGGTTCCGGGCAGTGCCCGCTGCAAAACGGATGAAGCCATCACGCGCATGGCGGCAACCGGAGGCGTCATGGGCGTTACCATGGTCCGCTGCTTTGTCCGGGCCGCAGCACGAGTCACCATCGAGCATGTACTGGATCACATTGACCATGTGTCCAAACTGGTCGGAGTTGAGCACGTCGGCATAGGGAGCGACGTCGATCTGGACGGACGGGATACTCGGGTTCCTCCCACCAGGAGATTCGACCTGGATGGAATCGACTATGCAAAGAAAATCTACGATCTGACCGAAGGCTTATTGCACCGGAACTATTCCAGCCGGAACATCGGACTCATTCTCGGTGGGAATTTCGAGCGCGCGCTCACCGGGACGTGGACGGTTTAGCGGTCATTCGCGCTCGGCGTTGTTCCCGCGCTCGCGTTCTTCACGTATTTATCGAACCAGGTGAACTTCTCCCACAGCACGTGCTCAATGGTCTCTTTGCCGCGATAGCCGTGGGCCTCGAACGGCAGGAACACCAGCCGTGTGATGCCGCCGTTGCCGCGCACCGCTTCATACATGCGCTCGGATTGAATCGGGAACGTGCCGCTGTTATCGTCCGCTTCGCCGTGGATGAACAGAATCGGCGCNNAGCAGCGTGTCCGTCATGAACGCGCCGTAGCTGTGGCCGCCCACGCCGACACGCGAGCGATCGGTCACTCCCATGTCGACCGCTTTATCGATGGCCGCCTTCGCATCCATCACCACCTGGTCGACGAAACCGTCGTTCACGGTGTCGGGGTCGCTGCCCACAATCGGCATCGCCGTGTTGGCCAGAACCGCGTAGCCTTCGAGCGCGAAAAACAGTTCGGAGTATCCGCGCATTTCGGTGAAGCGTTTGGTCGAGCCGCTCACCTGGCTGGCGGTATCGGCGTCGTTGTATTCGTAGGGATAGGCCCAGATCACCGTCGGCAGTCGCACGCCCTGCTGGTAGTTCGCCGGCAGGTATAGCGTGAACGAGAGTTCCACACCGTCGGCCCGTTTGTATTTGACCAGCTCCTTATGGATGCCGCGAATGGAAGGCTGCGGATCCGGGAAACGGGTCACCGCCACCGGCGCGCCATTGGGCGTGCGCGCAAAATAGTTCGGCGGCTCGGTGGGGCTCTCGCGGCGCGTCAGAAACTTGCCGGCGTGGTCGTCGAGCAGCGCCACGACGCTTTCATAATGGTCGTCGTCGCATTGGAACAGCGTCTCGGTCTTCTGGGTCGCCAGGTTGAACCGGTTCAGGAACGGGTGGTCGCCGGTGGGCGAAGAACCCGGGCCGGTCAGGAAAATGTTGTCGCCGTCTTGCAGGATGGCCGATTCGCCGTTCGGCATCGTCTTGCTGAGCGCCGTGCCGGGGTCGTGGTAGCGGTCCTGGTTGTTACGGCTCCAGATCAGCTTTCCGGCCTGCTCGGGCCGGTCCATATCGATTTCGAACGTGCGCACGCGCCGCGTTCTGCGCTCCGAATCCGACACCAGCGCGAAGCCGCCCTTGGCGCCCATCTGAATCCCGCTGAAGCGCTGCTCCGTCTTGAAGGCTTCGCGCGGCTCGCCGGTGAACGGCGCCTTCAGCGCCAGGATGCGGTCGCGGAAGGGCGCCTTGTTCCGCAAGTCACCGCCGTCCAGCGCCTCCACCCAAACCAGCGTGGCTGGTTCGCTCGGCCGCCACATCGCGTTTCGCGGGCCGGTCATCACCCCGTTCATCGGCACTTTGTCTTCCAGGGGAATGCTCGCCACTTTGTGCAGCACCTTGCCGCTCAGGTCCCAGACTTCGATCTCCCGTGGGAATGAGCCGGCCGAGTGCAGATATGAGAACGGCTTGTGAATCGTCGTTACCAGCAGGCTCTTGCCGTTCGGCGAAACGCGCGCCGAAGCGATGATCCCCGCCTTGCCGAATGGTGTCAGCTTGCCGCTATCCAGATCCACCGTGGCAAGCTGCGACGTGGCGTAGTAAACAAACAGGTCCTCATCGTGTGGGCTGGACAGCATGTCTTCCAGCGTCGGAGCGGGCGCGCCGCCGCCCAGGCTTTCCTGCGCGTGCGGCCCGGTGGGCACCGCTTCGCGCGGCGCCGCCCCGCGGCTGGGCCTGACCATCTCCACCAGCAGGGTCTTGTTGTCCGGCATCCACTGCACGTCGCTCGACCCGCCGCCGCGGCCTCCGCCTCCCATCACGCCGTTGATGCGTACGCCTTCCACCCTGTGCGTTTTGCCGGTGGTGTCGCCGATCCACAGCTCGATGCCCGCCGCGGTAGTGTTAGTGAACGAGAAGTGCTTGCCGTCGCTCGACCACCGCGTGCCGCCGATCTTCGGATTGGCTGGCAGCACCACCGCGATCTCTGTGCCCTCCGGAATCCTTCGCAGTTTCAGCGAACTCGCGAAGGTGGTGTTGTGCAGCCCGTTGGTCTTCGGGTTGATGCGCATGCCCGCGATGCGCAGCATCGGCTCGGCCAGTTCCGCGATGGGCGGATACGGCACCGGCTGAGTCTCCAGGGCGAAATCGTGGGTGGGGCTGAGCGCCAGCGCCGGCGTGGTGGGTGCGTTGAGCACGTCCAGCACCGCCTTGGGCGGCTTCTGGTAGGTCTCTGCGCTGAACAGCGCCAGAGCCGACAGCCCAAGCAGGGAAAGCGTTTTGTGAATCGGTTTGATAAGGGACACGAAGAAATTTATATCACATCCCTCGCCGCGCGGCCTCCGGCCTGCCCGGAATCGGCTGCTGATGTATAATCGCCTATCCGCAGGTCGAGAGGGGAAAACGGTCATGAATTCCCGCCGTGAGTTCTTGAGCTTTCTGGCGGCTAGTCCATTGGCGCTGGCGCAGTCCGACGCCATTACCGATCCGAAGGATGCGCTGAGCGTGTTGGATTTCGAAGAAGCTGCGCGGCGTGCCGTGCCCATCGCGCACTTCGCCTATATCAACACGGGGGTGGACGATGACGCGACCCTCAAGGCCAATCGCGAGGGCTTCAAGAAAATCCAGTTGCGGCCCCGGCGGCTGGTGGATGTGAGCAAGGTGGATCCCTCCGTCGAGTTGTTCGGAACTAGTTGGCCCTCGCCCATCTACATTTGTCCGTGCGGAAGTCAGAAAGCCTTTCGCGCGGATGGCGAACTGGCGACAGCGCGCGCGGCGCGGGCGAAAAATGCGGTGCAAATGCTCTCCACCGGCTCCTCCACCCCGGTGGAGGAGGTGGCCGCCGCCTTGGGGCGGCCGCCCTGGTATCAGCTCTACGCACCCGCGAAATGGGAGGGTGTCGAGAAGTTGGTGCGGCGAGTGGAAGCGGCGGGCTGTGCGGTGCTGGTGCTCACGGTGGATCAAAACGCCGGCCGCAATACCGAAACCCAGAAGCGCCTGTCCAGAGCCGATTCGCGGCCATGCGCGTCGTGCCACCAGGCCGCGCCGGGCACGGCCATGGGCAAACAGGGCAGGCCGATGTTCGCCGGTATCGACAACACCGCGTACAACTCGCCATCGGCGACCTGGGAGCAGGTCGACCGCTTGAAGAATCTGACGCGCATGAAGCTCATCGTTAAAGGTCTGGAGACCCGCGAGGACGCGGAGTTGGCGTGCGAGCATGGCGCCGACGGGATCGTGGTTTCGAATCACGGCGGGCGCGCCGTGGAGACCGGCCGCGGGACCATCGAATGCCTGCCGGAAGTGGTGGCGGCGGTGCGCGGACGAATCCCCGTATTCGTTGACGGAGGGTTCCGGAGGGGTACCGATGTATTCAAAGCGCTGGCGCTCGGCGCGCGCGCCGTTGGCATCGGCAGGCCCTATCTGTGGGGCCTGGGCGCTTTCGGCCAACCCGGCGTGGAGCGCGTCCTCGAAATCCTGAACGCGGAATTGACGCTCGCGATGCGGCAGTGCGGAACCCGGTCGGTGGGAGAAATCACCCGGTCGTTCGTGGTTTAGCTTCTACCCCGTGATCGCTGCCGCTCCCATCGTGGCCACTTCCATGTCTTCCATCTCGGGTAGCCCGCTCACCGTCACGGAGCCCACCACCTTGCCGTCTTGGCGCAACGGAATCCCGCCGCCCCAGCCGATGAAGCGCGCGTCGCCGTAGTAGGCGATGTCGCAGCCTCGCTCGGCGTCTCGGACGCGCTCCCCAAGTTCCTTGCTCGGTTTGCCGGTACGGACAGCGGTCCAAGCCTTGTTCGACGCGATGGCCAGCGACGAACGCGGCGCCCCATCCATCCGCGCCAGAAGAATCAGTTCGCCGTGCGAATCCGCCACCGCCACAACCGCCGCCTTGCCGCGCCGCCCCAGCTCTGCGATCATGCAATCCACCGCACGCTTCGCTTCCGCATACTCAATCGTCAGTTCTGCAATCATTCCGACCATTCTGCCATAAGATAATGGTTCTAGTCCCCCGGCGCGTGTTCTCTATGATGACGTCTCCTCAAGGCTTCCCCATCACGGCCTCCCCAGATCCCGACTGGCCTTCCCACCGCTTGCGTTGGGTGCTGCTCGGCGCGCTCCTGGGGCTGCTGGGCCTCATCCTCATCTCCGGCGCCGCGGCCTCCCGCACCCTCCAGCGAATGCAGCAGCAGGAGCAGTTGGCTCGGCGCGATGTCGCCGATCGCACGCGGAATCTTTCGGGCCTATACCTTTCCATTGAGGTCTATAACGAAGCCATCCAGCGCTACGCCGCCTGTCCGGAAGGCAAGCCNNCGCCATCGCGACCTGTACGCTTCCATCCTTGTATTAACGCCTCAAGCGCTCCAAGGTCGCGAGCAATCTCTCATCAACCGGCAGATCGTCTCCATGCGGTCCCAGTTCCTCGAATCGTCCGGCCAGCTCCAGGCGTGGAATAATCAACAGTTTCGCCGCACCGATGAAACGCTCCTGGCGCAGTTCGGCCGTCTGCAGTCCAGCCTCACGGAATCTCTGTCCATCGCGCTCGCTGCCGGCCTGCTGCTGGCCATGGCGAGCATGGCGTACATCGTGCGGCTGGAGCGGCAGACCCGCGGCCGGAACCGTGAGCTGGCCCACAGCCGCCATGAACTGGAGCAGCTTTCCTCCCGCCTGGTGGATGTCCAGGAAGCCGAGCGCCGGTCCATCTCGCGCGAATTGCACGACGAAGTGGGCCAATCTCTCGGCGCCCTCCTCGTGGATCTCGGAAGNNATGCTGGACGATCTCGGCCTGGTCGCCGCCCTGGAGTGGCAGGGCAGGGAAGTCTCGCGCCGCAGCGAAATGGAGGTCGCTGTCGAATCGGAAAACGTGTCCGAGGATCTGCCGGACGAATACAAAATCTGCGTCTATCGCTTGGTTCAGGAAGCTCTCAACAATGCCGTGCGCCACGCGCACGCCCGCAACGCCAAGGTTCGCGTCGTGCAGAACCAGCACCGCATCGCCGTCGAAATCGGCGATGACGGCCGCGGCTTCCAGCCCGGGCGCGCGCGCGGCCTCGGCATATTGGGAATGGAGGAGCGCGTCAAGCGCCTCGGTGGAACCCTGACCGTCGATTCCGCGCCCGGGCGCGGCGCCGCCATCAAAGCCGAGCTGCCGTTGCCATGAGACAGACCCGCGTCCTGCTTGCCGATGACCACACGCTGATCCGCGCCGGTTTGCGCCTGGTGGTCGAACAGCGGCCTGAATTCGCCGTGATCGGTGAGGCCGCCGACGGTAGACAGGCCGTGGCCCTGGCGCAATCCCTCAAGCCGGATGTCGTCGTCATGGACATCGGCATGCCCGGCCTGAACGGGATCGAAGCCTGCCGCCAGATTCGCGACAGCCTTCCCGATACCCAGGTGGTGATGCTCAGCATGCACTCCGATGAAGGATACGTGCTGCGCGCGTTGAAGGCCGGCGCCCGCGCGTACCTTCTGAAGGATTCCGCCGAGGCCGACCTGGCCAGCGCCATTCGCGCCGCCTCCGAAGGCAAATCCTTCTTCAGCCCGGCCGTGGGCAAGGTGCTGCTCGAGGACTACATGCGCACCCTGCAGCGCGCCGGAGCCGAAGATTCCTACGAGCTGCTCTCGCCTCGCGAACGGGAGATCCTGCAACTCGTCGCCGAGGGCCAATCGAGCAAGGAAATCGCCACCCTGCTCAATCTCAGCGTCTATACCGTCGAAACCCACCGCGCCCACGTCATGCAGAAACTGAACTTGCGCGGCGTCCCCGAGCTGATTCTCTACGCCGTCCGCAAGGGCATCATTTCCTAGCCATACCCAGTCTCCGGCCCCCGAATACCGACTTCCCGTTACAAACACCCGGCCCGCTCCCGCATCTATACAGATGGGTCCGCAACTCGGCCCACATGGGGAAAGGGAAGGTTCTATGAACACACAGAATATTTGGATGCGTCCGAAAACCGCGGTTCTCGCCGTGGCTCTGGCATTGGGGCTGGGTGGTCTCGGTCTCGCCGCCGCCAATCGCGCCTGGAGCGACAATCCGCCGGCCACCTTGAAACTCGCCGATGCCAGTGAAGGGCCCAGCCGCACCGGCTTCGCGCCGGTGGTCAAAAAAGTCTTGCCGGCCGTGGTCAATATCTCGTCCTCCAAAGTCGTCAAAACGCCCACCGCGTTTCACGGCCAGATCCCCGACGAACTCCGCCAGTTCTTCGGCGATAGCTCCCAAGGCCGCCGCGGCATCGAGCGCGAACCTCAGGAACAGCGTGAGCAGGGGCTCGGCTCCGGCGTGATCGTCAGCCCCGAGGGCTACATCCTCACCAACAATCATGTCGTCGACGAAGCCACGGACGTCAAAGTGACCCTCTCCGACAAGCGCGAGTTCAAAGCCCGCGTCATCGGCGCCGATCCCAAGACCGATATCGCCGTCCTCAAGATCGACGCTTCCGCCCTGCCATCCATCGTGATCGGCGATTCTTCCAAGATCCAGATCGGCGATTACGCTCTCGCGGTCGGCAATCCCTTCGGCGTCGGCAAAACCGTGACCATGGGAATTGTCAGCGCCACCGGGCGCACCAACCTGGGCATTGAGGCCTACGAAGACTTCATCCAGACCGACGCGCCCATCAACCCCGGCAACTCCGGCGGAGCGTTGATCAACGATCGCGGTGAACTGGTCGGCATCAATACCGCCATCCTCTCTCACGGCTCGGAAGGCAATCAGGGCATCGGCTTCGCCGTCCCCGTGAACCTGGCCCGCACCGTCATGGACCAGATCCTCAAGAACGGAAAAGTCACGCGCGCCTATCTCGGCATCGTCCCGCAGGACGTCACGCCGGCCATGGCCAAGGCCTTCGGCGAGAAAGAGCCGCACGGCGCGCTGGTGGGCGACGTCAGCCCCGATAGCCCGGCGCAGCGCAGCGGCCTGCTGAAGGGCGACATCATTCTGGAACTCAACGGCAAGCCCGTGGAGGACGCCAACCAACTGCGCATGACCATCTCCATGATGAGCCCCGATGCCGCCGTGACCCTCAAGGTTTTCCGCGCCGGCGCCGAGCGCCAGGTTGCCGTCAAGCTGGCTGAATTGCCCGTCAAGGAAGCCAGTGTGCGGAGCGAACCCGCCGGTGCCAAAAGCGTCCTCTCCGGGGTTGCGGTGGAGGATGTGGATGCGCAAACCGCCCGCCAGCTCGGCCTGCCCGCCAATACCGCCGGTGTGGTCGTAACCAAAATCAGCCCCTCCAGCCCGGCCGTCGATTCCGGCCTGCGCCGCGGCGATGTCATTCAGGAAGTCAACCGGCAACCGGTCAAGAACACTTCCGATTTCGAGCGCGCCATGCGCGACTCGAAAGACCAGACTCTGCTGCTGGTAAACCGCCAGGGCAGCACCCTGTACGTAGCCGTCTAAGTCTCGCCAGTCGAGACCGGCCGGCCGTGGCGATCCTCCGCGCCACGACCGGCCGTATTGCCAGATCGCTTGCTTACGCGCGCGGCTCTGATCGGAGCCGCGACCGTGAGGGAGCGTTCTCCCGATTACGAAAGTCTATTGATGAAACGGTGCACTCACCCCCGCGTCAAGCTGTATAGCGTGATCTCCGGCGGAGCGCCGATGCGAATCGGAATGCCGATCGTCCCAATCCCGCGGTTCACATAAAGCTGGCTGCCGGGTTTGTGGAACAGGCCGGCCACGTACGGCGTCACCAGCCGGCTGGGAGCGATCTCCGGGCTGATGAACTCGAGCGCCGCCTGGCCGCCGTGCGTGTGTCCCGCCAGGCTGAGGTCGATGCCCAGGGCCGCCGCCCGTTCGAACGTGTCGGGGTTGTGGCTGAGCAGAATGTTGACCCGGTCGCGCGCGATCGCGCTCTCGATATTCCCCAGCAGGCGTTCCACCGCCGCGGACGGCCCGAAGCGCCGGTGGCTCTGGAAATCCACTCCGATCAGGTTCAGCGAATCCCCGCCCGCGCGGATCTCCACGTTGGTCCCGCGCAGAATCCGCACGCCCACCCGCCGGAACAATTCGGTGATCGAATCCTGCACGCCCGCCCAGGCGTCGTGGTTCCCCAGGGAGCCGAACACCCCGAACGGCGCCCGCAAACCGGAGAGCGCGTCCACCACCGGCTGCTCGGTCGCGGCGTCGAACGTGACGAAATCCCCGGTGAGAACCGTCAGGTCGGGCTTGAGCGCGTTCGCGATCGCCACATACTTGCGGATCTCGCTCGCGGGCATGAACGGCCCAATATGGATATCGGAGAGTTGGCAGATGCGAAACCCTTCAAAAGCTGCCGGCAGACGGGCGATACGGATGGGCTGCGCAGTGGTCTCCAGGTTGAGCCGTCCGTAGAGCAAACCGTAAGCGCCCCCGACGAACGGTGCGGCCGCCGCCACCGCCGCGGTGCGTTCCAGAAAGCGGCGGCGTTCCGGCGAGGCGAGGGCTCCGCCGGAGGCAAGCGCGCGCCGCCGCCGGGCCGCCATCCATCGCGCCGCGCCCACCATGCCTTGCGGAATGGCGAACAGCGTCACCACCAGAAATGCCACCAGCGAACTGGCTAGCCACCAGAGGAACGGCGCCGTCACCAGGGCATCCCTGAGTGTCAGGTAAACCGGGCTGGGGCTTCTCCCGAACAGCGGCCAATTCCACCGGAACATGGCAGCATACACGGCCGCCGCCGCTCCGCACACCAGGATTCGGCGTCCCCGGTTTCGAATCAGCCGTGAAGCCAGCCGGTAGCCGCGCACGGCCCAGTAGGCCTGGCTGATGGCAAGAAGGAAAAGGATAATCGCGAAGATGGACATGG
Organism: Bryobacterales bacterium; assembly: GCA_003152325.1. Lineage (GTDB taxonomy): Bacteria > Acidobacteriota > Terriglobia > Bryobacterales > Bryobacteraceae > PALSA-129. The sequence goes on from PLZX01000388.1 coordinate 9,312, forward strand.
GTGCCGGGTGCGTTTTACTTCTTTCCATTCTCTCACTGAGTGAACTCAGCACGGAACCGCGAGCGTGAGCGAGCGGCCTGCTCCAGGCTCCGCGTTCATCCACTCTTAGTTCGCGCACCCGCCGTTGGATCTATAATTGCGAATGGAGGGCAATATGTACCGAGGGTTGCCCATTGCACTACCGGCTCTGTTCTTTGCCTGGAATCTCTCCAGCCCTTGCCCGAACCCTTTGGCCAGTCCCGCCGGTCTCGAGCTACAGCAGAAGTCCACGGCGAAACCAAGTCCCAAGTCGCCTGCGGCGCTGAAGGGATGCGTGGATGAACAAGACGGCCGCTACGTTCTGGTGAGCGCCGAAACCATGGCCGTTCTCGCGAATCTGGAAGCGGACGGCTTCCCCACGGAAGGCTTCGCCAAACACCTGGGGCATAAGGTGACCGTGCAGGGAACTTCCGTCCCGAACGGAAGCCGCCCCGTCTTCAAAGTTCGCAGTATCGAGACCATTAGCGATACCTGCGCGCCAGGCTAGTGGCAAGTTGCTTTGCGGTGCGGATCCACCGGCGCGCAATATGTGCGAACGTTGAGAAAGGAGCACGACAGTGTCAGAACCAGCGAAATCGGCAAACGGGTTACCGCCCCTCTCCGACCCGGAAATCCAGGAAGCGGAAGACAACCTGGTTCGCTGTCTGGAAGCCTACGACCAGAGGGGCGAGCAGGGTCTCCAGGAGGAGCTGGAACGGATTCATCCGAACCCGGAACTGGCGAAAGTGGGCCTGCGGGGCATCTGGACTCCACTCGGCCACGCCGTAGTGAGCGACCAGAAACCGCCGAGGATCGGTTACGAGGAGTTCCTGAAGGCGCATCCGGACTTCGAGGAAGAGTGAACCGAATCTCTCCGGAAGTCCGCATCCATCTCTCAATTCCCCCCCGGTAGCTTCACCGCCGCATCCTCCAACCCGTTCGTCCACCATCTCTCCTTCCCCTGCGCCGGATTCGGATAGATCTTGCCCGCGTTCCAGCACGCCAGCGACACCGCCAGCACCAGGTCGTCGTGCGTCCCTTCCCGCCACGCCCCGAACTGCTCGTTTCCCGCCAGCGACACCTTCACCTGTATGTCCGCCATCTCTTTCAAGAGCGCCTCGCCCTCCGGCAGTCCCCCCGCAATCTGCAACTCCCGCCGCTGTAACAGCACTTGCAGCCCGACGATCAAGTCGCGCTTCGGCACCTTGTAATACCCCTGGTCCATCGTCTCCAGGCCGCCGCCCGTAATGATCGCCGGCATCAGCGGGCACCCCGGCCGCGCACCGCGCAGCAGATCCACCACCGGCCTGCCCACCCCCGTCCCGTCCACCGCCAGGTGGCATCGGCCCGCCAAGTGGGCGGAGCGCGTCACTTGCACCACCCGCTCCACCACCTCCGGATACGGCGTCCCCAGCGCGACCCTTTCCAGGAACCGCAGCCGCAGCAGGATCTCTTTCCGCCACGCCCACACCGCCGCTTCCCATGCTCCCTTCAACTCAACCCGTTCCACCACCGCAATCGCCGTGTAATCCCGCGATTGACCTAAATCCACTCCTACGAAATATCGCCCCATAAATTTCACTCCTTGCTGATCTTCCACGCCAGCTTGTGTTCCTCTGACTTCTGACTCCCTGCTTCTTCCCCTCACCCAATCCACAGCGGTTCCACCTCGTCATGAATCGCCTGCTCCACCAGCGCCCGGTCGAAAACCCCGCTCACCGAATCCTCGAATTCGCACAGATACTCCTGCTGGAAGCAGCGCTCTCCCATCGTTCGCCGTTCCTCTTCCAGAAACTCCCGCGGGATCCTCTCGCATTCCGTCGCCGGCGCCTGCACCCGTTCCCATTCCGGCCCCCCGTGCGCCCACGCTTCGTAGAAGAACCCCCGCTTCCCGTAGGGCGTGCTCATCAGCCACAACGCTCCGCCGCTCACCGCCAGCATCGGTCGGATCGCCAGGTACAGTTCGTCGCTCACCCGCGCCGCCTCGTCCACCAGCAGCAGCGCTACCGCCGAGAATCCCCGGATGGTCGCCTCGTTCCCCGGCAGCCCCACAATCCGCGCCCGGTTCGGCAGTTCGAGCGACATCTCGTTGTCCCCGTCCCCCTTCGGCCGGATTCCCAGTTTCCGCACGAATCCCGTCGCCTTCCTCAGAAACTCCCCGCTCTGCCGCGCGCTCGGGCTCACCACCAGCGTCAGGCTCTCCGGCGTGCTGCACGCTTGGTGGACCGCCATCGCCGCCGTGACCGTCGACTTCCCCCACTGCCTGGTGCAGTTCAGCAGCCCCCGCTTACTCGGCGTCCCCAGCACCCGCGCCTGCAAAGCGTCCGCCGGGAACTGTAACTCCTCCCTCACCCAGGAAGTCACATCCTTCGTTCGCGCACTCCGCGCCGCCGGCCGCCTCCGTTTCGTATTGTGCTCGACATCCCACACTACTCAGTATAAGAACTCATTTCTAAATTTAAGACCTGAAACTCCTATATACAATCCCCTGCGCTATCCCCCAACCCTCTGATTCCGAAACCCTTGCGGAATATTTTCATCCCTCCCGTTTTTCTTGTGACCGGCTCGGCGCCGGTAACCGGGTTGCCCAGGTTTGCTCCGTGGCCGTGAGATTCGGTGCT
>PLZX01000127.1 GCA_003152325.1 Bryobacterales bacterium
CATGCGCCGGATCAAGCCGCCCATGTGCTCCATGTTCCGCGTGCCCGTGCCGTGCAAAACCGATCCCGCGCCAAGGAACAGAAGGCCTTTGAAGGTGGCGTGATTGAAGGTGTGGTATAGCCCGGCCACCAGCGCCACGGCCGCCAGGTTGGCGTGGCCCAGCGTGCGAAACATCAGCGCCGCGCCGAATCCCATCAGAATGATGCCGATATTTTCGATGCTGTGATACGCCAGCAGACGCTTGAGGTCGTGTTCCATAAGCGCGTACAGCACGCCCAACAACGCGCTGACGACGCCGATCGACAGCACCACCGTTCCGGCCCACAGCGGCGGCGCTCCAAAGAAATCGAAGAACACCCGCGCCATGCCGTAGATGCCGGTTTTGATGACGATTCCCGACATCAAAGCCGACACGTTGCTGGGCGCCACCGGGTGCGCATCGGGCAGCCAGATGTGCAGCGGAACAATCCCCGCTTTCACTCCGAAGCCCAGGAAGAACAGTAGAAACACCACACCTTGGACCAGCGGCGGCAATTGCGATCCCAGGAGATGAAAGCGCGCGAAGTCCAGGCTTCCGGCGGTGTTCGCCAGCACCAGAAAAGCGACCAGCAACAGCCCGGTCCCGGCGTGCGACATAACCAGAAACACCATGCCGGCCCGGCGCGCTTCCGCTTTCTCGTGTTCAAAGCTCACCAGGCAGTAAGCCACCAGCGCCATCACCTCCCACGCCACCAGGAAGGAGAAGGCATTGGCGGCCGTAAACACCAGGCTCAGACTGAGGAGCAGGAGATTGTAGAAGAAGACCAGCGCGCCCACGTTCCTTCTGCCTTCCATGGGCCGCACGTAGCCGAACGAGTACACCGAGACCGCACATGCCAGAAAGGCCAGAGCCAGGTTGAAGTAGGCCGACAACGGGTCGAGGCGCACCGTCCAGGGAAATAAAGCCGTGCCGAGGGGTAGCGTCCAGGTGGCCCCGGTTCCGTGAACCAGGGCGACCGCGGAAGCCGCACCCTCGAGTAGCGTGCCAGCCACCGCCAGACCGAAACCCGCGATGCGCGCCGCCGCCGGGCGGCGCCACGCAGCCAGTCCCGCCAGTGCACCCGCCAGGTAAGCCGCTAGCCCTCCGCTGAAGAGCACTTCAACGGACGGCATGCTTTTTCAGAATCTCATCCACCTGCGCCGCGGCATAGGGCGGCCGCTGCACCGAAAGCACCAGCTGGATCTGGTCGTCGTTGAGATGTTTGGTCCCATGCAGGTAGAGAATATATTTCGCCCGGTAGCCTTGGTCGGAGGAGAGATAGACATCGGTATTCCGTGTCGCTGTCTTAATCCAGCCCTTCCGGCTGAAGTCGAGCAGCGTCTCCTGATCGGTCTGAAGGCTGGCGGCCACAACGGAGATCAATTGATATCCCGGCATAACTTCCCTCCCTATCGCGTGCGAGCCTCGGCGGCGATTTCGCCGAGCATTTGCCTGGCTTCGCTCAAGTGTGCCTGGAAGTACCGGCGCATGATGCCGAGCACTTCGACCAGAACGGGGTTGCGCAACGAATAAAAAACCTGGTTGCCTTCTTTGCGATGCGCCACAATCTGCCGGCTGCGCAGAATCGACAGATGTTGCGAAAGGTTGGCCTGCTCGATCCCCAGTTGTTCCTGAATGGCGCCGGCGGCCAGTTCGCCATCGCGCAAAGCCTCCAGAATGGCAATCCGGGTCGGGTGTGCAAGTGCTTGAAAAATGTTGGCCTTGTATTCCCGCAAGAGATGCTGCACGGGATTAGTATATTCGATCTATCGAATATACGCAAGTTCTATGGCGCGTAAGGCGTGATCCGCATAGGCCGCGCATCGGGCTCGAACAGCAGCGCTTGACGGCGAGGCCAGGCGCGCACCAACTCCTGGTCCTGGTCGACCCCGAGATCGCGCGCCCACACGACGCGGGCTCCCTCGATATCGGCGGCGTTCCAGACCCACTCCTCCTGGAAGATGTGCAGCGGAGAGTAGCGCACGAAGACCAGAAGTTTTCCGGGGATATCCGCGAGCTGCCGGTTGACGGCGATGCGGCGCTCGGGATTGCCGTGGTTGATGCCGTCCCAGGTTCCGTAGGGCCGCATGTCCTGGGAAATCTCGGAGGGCTCGAACAAGTGGACGCCGTACCAAAACAGGAAATGAGCCGCGCAGAGGAAGAAGATGATGCCAGCGATTTCGAGACCGACGGGCCGCCCGCGCAGGCTCCAGCGCGAGATTCGCTCCAGGCCGGCGACGCTCACCAGCGCGAACAGGCAGGTGGCCGCCGCGATGTAGTGCACCTGGAAGGCGGGAAAGAGATTGGTGCCGAGCGCGAACAGCGCCAGGGTGAAAGCCACCCAGGCAAAGCGGTATTCCCGCAACGCCGTCAGGAAGGCCAGTAGCGCCAGGTAGAGCGGCGGCAGGAAATAGAAGCGGTAATAGCGGACGCGGTATTCCAGACGCTCGAGAAAAGTTCGCAGGGTCTCGCCGTGCGCGGGGCGGAAGGAAGTCTGCATGCGGTAATCGAGCTGCTGTTGCGGCGTGAGGGACAGGTGGGGCGCCGGATTCGCTTGCAGGGTCAGCGACGTGGGCACGCCGTATTGGTATTGGCTGATGGTGTAGGGCAGGGTGGTCCAACTGCCGGTCACTTGCTTGTTTTGCGCGAGCGTGAGAGCGATGGCGGGCATCACGACGCAGGCCGCGACCAGCGCGGCTTCGCCGAGCGTCCGCCACTCAGCCCTCCGGCGGAGGTCCGGCAGGAAGAAGGCGATCACTGCGAGCAGCAGAAAGATGGATTCGTAGGGGCGGGTCAGCAGATGGATGGCGAGGCCCACTCCGAGCAGCACGGCGTCCTTTCGGCGTCCGCGGCGCAGGCGCGGCAGCGCGCCAAAGACCAGGCAACCCGCGGCCGCGGCGGGCATGCCGCCCCAGTAGCTGTTCATCCACGGATTCAGCGGACCGAATTCCATGATCGCCAGAGCGGCGCCGGCCAGCGACCAGGCGGGCGAGGTCCAGCCGCGCAACATCCAGTAACAGAGCGGGCAGAAGGCGGCGGCGGCAAGAAGCACTCCGGCCCAGGGATGGCCGAAGATGCTCCAGCCGAGCGCCAGCACCATTCCCTGGCCGAGCGGGTAGATGGAACTGTAGCTGGGCTGCTGGAGCACGAAGAAGGTTTCGAAGAACTGGCGCATGGGGAGCATCGGGTTGGCCAGCCGGAAGTGGCGCAGGGTATCGGCGACCAGCAGGTGGCTGAACTCGTCATAGACGTCCGGCGTAGGCGCGGGGTGATGGGGCAGCAGGAGTAACCGGAGAGCCACGGGCAGGGCCGCCAGCAGGGCCATGGACCAGAATGTGCGTCCGGCGAGTTTTCGGAGGCGCGGCTCAATGCGCGGCCGCCATACCAGGGCCAACGCGACCATCAGGGCTGCCAGAAGCAACTCGAGGTAGTCGGCTGCGCCGAACCCGATGGGGTTTTCGAGCGGCAGAAAAGAGCGAAAGAAATCGGCCATGCGGTGTCTCCATTTTCGCAGAGGGAAGTCGGCAGGAGTATGATGACGGCAAGGAGCCTCCTATGCCCGGGGTAATTCATGGCGTGTGGAAAAAACTGTTGCGACTGTTCGTGAAGGGAAGAGCCGAGGACGCCGATCCCGACGACCCCTTCGCCATGGTGGGCGCTCCCAAGAAGCCCCGGCCGCCGCTGCGCCGCTCCTCCATCGCCCAAGAGCCGGAACGCTGAACCGCAGCCGGGAAACTGCTCCCCTCACTCCACCGCACATCCCGGGCCGTTCACGACGCGCAGCCTGACAGCGGCGGCCTCTTGCGGCCTGCCCGCCTGAGTGTACAACTGAATCACGTTGCGGCCGGCTGCGCAGAGGTCACCCTGCACCAACGGACATTCGCGGTTCAGGCTCGAGCCGCCGCCGCGCGCAGCGCAGCTTTGCGGGTCCATCTGCGCGTACAGTCTGGCGGCCTGTGGAGCGAAGCCCGTCTGGTTTGGGAATGCCACCAGCCCTTCCAGCAGCGTGACGATGGCACGGTGCAAGTCACCCATGTCGGTGTAGGCAGCCGCCATTCCCGCGAAAGAGTGCAGCTCAGGACTTAAGAGACGGCTGTGCGCGAAGGCTGCAACGGCCTTGGACGGCTGGCGTATCCGCAGGTAAGTGTGGCCGAGTTGTTCGTATATGGCCGCGGTTCCTGTCATGGGAGCCTGCGGTCCGCGGAGAGGTTGATCGCGGCCGCCTCGCTCCGCTAGAATGCGATCGATTCTCTCGGCGTGCTCAAGCGCTTCCAACGATCGCGCATACCACGAGTCGCTTTGCGGGCTGGGCGCCAGGGTCTCTCCCTTTATGCGGTAGCACATACCGGCCATCAGGTAGGGGTACTCGTTCTGCCGGTCGTCCGGCAGAACGCCGGTGATGGCAAGCGAGGTTTCGAGTTCGTGGGCAGCCAGGTCCAGATTGGGGGGCTGGTTCCCGAGCGCTGTGATGGCCAGGTTCAGGTGCGTCTTGTAGCTTGCGGGAGCCGACCGCACCGCGCTGGTCCACAAGCTGTCGCCGTCCAACCAATCCGCGTTGCGCGCGTAAGCTCGCGAGGCCATCGCGGCACAAATCGCAGCCAGCGCGATGGGCGGGGCCAGCCGTGCCTGAGGCCAGGCGGCTGTGAGCTTTCGACAAGCCCAATGGAGCGCGATGACTGCGCAGCCGGCGAAACCGATGGAGGGCAGATACAGAAAGCGTTCGGCCATGATGCTGCCGATGAGAACCACCAGATTGGAAGTGGGCGCCACCATCACCAGGAAAAATGCGATGAAGAAACAGAGCGGCTTGTTCCGCTGGTAACTGCGCACCGCCAGCGCCACAATGGCTCCCCAGGCCGCCACCGCCGCCACCGTCTTCCATGCCTCCCAGTTGTGCAACCGCCAGTCGAAGAGCGGGACCTGGTTGTAGGAGTAGTCGCAGGCCAGCTTGCCGGGCCAAAGCCACAGCCACAGATACTTGCCGAGGACTTTGGTGGCCGTGATCCGCGCGGTCCAGAAATCGCTTCCCGTCAGAGGGTTATCCAAAAAGGCGATCGGCGTGTGCGGGAACTGCGCCAGCACCCGGCTCCGGCAATACCAATAAACCAGCACCGGCGACGCTGCCACCGCATATCCCGCGAATCGCGCGCTCCAGGTATTGTGAGCGCGCGCGGCGGCCGTTCCGAAAACCAGATCGTACAGCAGCATCGCCACGACCACCATTGCCGCGTTTTCCTTCGAAAACTGCCCCAGCGCGCAAGCCGCCAGCAGCCCGACCAGCCACGCCGCTTTGCGCCAGCCGGATCGGGTGGACGCGCGGATGTGACACAGCAGCCCAGCGAGCACGCCGCACGCCGCCAGCAGGTCGGCGCGTCCCACAATGTTGGTGACGGACTCGGTGAGAACCGGGTGCAGAGCCCACAAAGCCGCTAGTCCGAAGGCCGGCGAGGCTTCCTCAAAAACCATCAGTCCCAGCAAATAAACCAATAGGATGTTGACGGCATGCAGCGCGAAATTGATGGCGTGGTAACCGTCCGGTTGCGCGCCGTCGCCCAGAACGGTGTAGTTGAACAGGTACGTAAGCGTTGTCAAGGGCCGGTAGAGTCCGGGAAACCAGTACTCCGTCGTCGAGATCAGGCGAACGTTCTGTGTGGTGGCGGCTCTCAGGCGGGCATCCTGCAGAATGATCTGCGTGCTGTCGAAAAGGAAGCCGGCGCGGAAGGAATTGCTGTAGGCCGCGAGCGTCACCGCCCAGAGCGCGGCGACCGCCAGAACGTGGCGCGGCCAGCGTGCGGGAGCCTGCGGTGCGCGGGCAACCGGACCTTCACCGTCGCCCGGCGGTTTCACCGTCTGGGATGGAGAATCTGTGGGACGCCGCGGCACGGTAACCAGGATATCTTTGTTTGCAGGGTTTCGTACGCTGGGAGGACGAACGCGGCTGTTCCTCTGGTAAAATAAAAGTTAGTCTTCCCCAAACAAAACTCATGAAATTTGGCGTCATTGTTTTTCCCGGAAGCAATTGCGACCACGACGCTTTCTACGCAGTCACCACCAACCTCGGCCAAAAAGCGGAATATATCTGGCACGATTCGCCGAGTCTGGGGGACGTAGATGCCGTCATTCTGCCCGGCGGTTTCGCGTACGGCGATTATCTCCGCTGCGGCGCCATCGCCAGGTTTTCACCGGTGATGGGCGCGGTAAGCAAATTCGCGGCGGCAGGGGGCCTGGTGATGGGTTTCTGCAACGGTTTTCAGATCCTGGTGGAAGCCGGGCTGCTGCCGGGCGCGCTGATTCGCAACCGCGGCCTCAAGTTCGTCTGCCGCGAAGTCCGCCTGCGGACCGAGACGGTGCACTCGCCGTTCACCAACGCGGCGCAAGAAGGACAGATTCTGCGCCTTCCCATCGCTCACGGGGAAGGCTGTTATTTCGCCGACGGCCGGACGCTAGATGAATTGGACGCCGAAGACCGCGTGCTGTTCCGCTACGTCGGCAATCCGAATGGATCGTTGGGCGACATTGCCGGGATTCTCAACCGCGAGCGCAACGTGATGGGCATGATGCCTCACCCGGAGCGCGCATCCGACCCGCTGATGGGCTCGACCGATGGGCTGACCATCTTCCAATCGGTGCTCCATGCGGTGGTGCGGGCATGATGGCGCACGCTCCCGAAGTCATCGCGCAACATCAACTGACGACCGACGAGTATCGGAAGATCGTCGCCATCCTGGGGCGCGATCCTACCTACACGGAACTCGGTATCTTCAGCGTGATGTGGAGCGAGCATTGTTCCTACAAGAGCTCGCGGCTGCATTTGAAAAAGTTGCCGACGCGGGGGCGCCTGGTCGTGCAGGGACCCGGCGAAAACGCGGGGATTATCGATATCGGCGGCGGCTACGTGATCGCGTTCAAGATCGAGTCGCACAACCACCCCAGCTTTATCGAGCCGTTTCAGGGCGCGGCCACGGGCGTCGGCGGCATTCTGCGGGATATCTTCACCATGGGCGCNNGTGGTGGCGGGCATCGCGCATTACGGCAACTGCTTCGGCGTGCCGACCGTGGGCGGCGAGTGCATTTTCGAGCCGTGCTACGACGGCAACCCGCTGGTGAACGTTTTCGCGCTGGGGATCTGCAAGAAGGAAGAAGTTTTCTACGCGAAGGCGGCCGGCGCCGGGAATCCGGTGATCTATGTGGGCGCGCGCACGGGCCGGGACGGCATTCACGGCGCTTCCATGGCCAGCGCGGAATTCACAGAAGAGGCCAAGCAGAAGCGGCCCAACGTGCAGGTGGGCGACCCGTTCATGGAGAAATTGCTGCTGGAAGCTTGCATCGAAGCCATGAAAACCGGAGCCATCGTCGGCATCCAGGACATGGGGGCCGCGGGGCTGACCTGTTCCACCTGCGAAATGGGCAGCCGCGGAGAAGTGGGTATCGAGATTGAGTTGGACCGCGTGCCGCAGCGTGAGACCGGCATGACGCCCTACGAGATCATGCTTTCGGAATCGCAGGAGCGCATGCTGTTGGTGGCGGAGAAAGGCCGCGAAGAGGAAGTCTACCGCGTGTTCCGCAAGTGGGGCCTGGAAGCTGCGGAGATCGGCGTGGTGACCGAAGACGGAAAACTGCGGGTGCGGCATCATGGCGTGGTGGTGGCTGAGATTCCCAACCGCGAGTTGGCCGACGAAGCGCCGCTCTACGACCGCCCGCACACCCACCCGCCCCGCGCCGGCCTCATCCCCGACCTTCCGGTGTCGAAGGTGCAGCGCACGCTTCCCACGATTCTCGGCTCGCTCGACATCTGCTCGAAACGCTGGATCTGGGAGCAGTACGATTACCAGGTGCGCACCAACACGGTAGCCGGTCCGGAGCGCACGGACGCCGCGATTGTGCGAATCAAGGAGACGGGCACTTCGATCGCGATCTCGCTCGACGGCAACGGCCGCTACAGCTTCCTCTCGCCGCGCGAAGGCGCGAAGCTGGCGGTGGCGGAATGCTGCCGCAATCTTTCCACCGTGGGGGCGCGCCCGGTGGCGGCCACCAACTGCCTGAATTTCGGCAACCCCGAGCGTCCCGAGATCATGGCACAACTGGTGGAAGCGATCGAAGGCATGGCCGAAGCCTGCGCCTTCTTTGACACGCCCATCACGGGCGGCAACGTCAGCCTGTACAACGAAACGTTGGGCGAAGGAATCTATCCCACGCCCGTGCTGGGAATTGTGGGGACGCTCAAGACCGCCGAGCCGGTGACGATTCCGTTCAAGAATACCGGCCGCACAGTGATGTTGTTGGGGGGCATCGGCGAGTGCGACGACACGCGCTTCGGCGGCACGCAATACGCCAAAGAGATTGTGAAGCAACTGTGGGGGCTGCCGCCCGCGCTGGACCTGGAGCGAGAGAAGCGCGTGCAGTTCGCGATACGCAAGATCATCGCCGAGGGCCTGGCGGAATCGGCGCACGACCTGAGCGATGGAGGCCTGGCGGTGGCGCTGGCCGAATGCTCCTTCGGGCCGAACGAAATCGGGGCGCTGATCGACGTGGATTCCGACNNTGCGGCCGGAGATGCTGGCGTTCCACGAAGCGCCTTCGCGCATCCTGATTTCCACCGAATTTCCCAGGAAAGTGGCGGCCATCGCGGAGAAGTATGAAATCGAAGCGCCGGTTGTGGGGGTTACAATCGAGAAGGGGATCGAAATCCGCCAGCGCAGCATCACGCTCGGCGCCTGGGAAATCGGGGCGTTGAGGACAGCCTACGCGCAGGCCTTCGAATCGCATGTCCGATAAATTTCATGACGAGTGCGGCGTGGTGGCGATTTACGGCCACCCGGAGGCGTCCAAGCTAGCCTACTTGGGGCTCTACGCTTTGCAGCATCGCGGCCAGGAGAGCGCCGGCATCTGCACCAGTGACGGGGAGCGGATCTATACCCACAAGTCGATGGGACACGTGGCGGATATTTTCACCAGCCCGGTGCTGGCGGGATTGCCGGGTGAACTGGCGATCGGTCATACGCGTTATTCCACCGCGGGCGATACCGTTCTGCTGAACGCCCAACCTTTCTCAGTGGCGTGCAACAAGGGCAAAGTAGCGGTAGCGCACAACGGCAATATCACCAATGCGGCGGAGTTGCGGGCCGAGTTGGGCCGCAACGGCGCCATCTTCCAGGCATCCAGCGATACCGAAGTGATCCTCCACCTGGTGGCCCACTCTTCGGAGCGCACCCTGGCCGCGGCGCTGCGCGATGCGCTGCTGCAACTGGAAGGCGCGTTTTCGCTGGTCTTTCTGGCGCAAGACCGCATCATCGTGGCGCGCGATCCGCATGGCTTCCGGCCGCTGGCGGTGGGTGAGATGGAGATTTCGGGCGGGCGCAAATGTTACGTGTTCGCATCCGAAACCTGCGCCTTCGACCTGATTGGAGCCGTGTATCTGCACGATGTGGACCCGGGCGAGATGGTGATTGCGGGACCGGAAGGCATTACCCGGGAGCGCTGGGCGCCGGAGAAGGATCGGGCGCAGTGTGTGTTCGAGCATGTTTATTTCGCGCGGCCCGATTCCATAGTCTTCGGACGCTCGGTCGAGGAATCGCGGGAAGCTATGGGACGGCTGCTGGCGCGGGAACATCCTGCCGATGCCGATCTGGTGGTACCCGTTCCGGATTCGGGTGTGGCCGCCGCTATCGGGTACGCAGACGAATCGGGCCTGCCGTTCCGCCACGCCCTGATCCGCAATCATTACGTTGGCCGCACGTTTATCGAGCCGTCGCAGGCGATCCGGGATTTCGGCGTCAAGCTGAAACTCAATCCCATCCGGCACCTGCTGCAAGGCCGGCGCGTCGTGCTCGTCGACGATTCCATCGTGCGCGGCACCACCAGCAGGAAGATTGTGCGCATGGTGCGGCAGGCCGGGGCCCGCGAAGTGCATCTGCGCATCTCCTGCCCGCCGACCATTTCTCCGTGCTTCTATGGCGTGGATACGCCGAACCGCAGCGAGCTGATTGCGTTCGACCACAAGGTGGAGGAAATTCGCCGCTTTGTGGAAGCCGATTCGCTGGGATACCTGTCGCTCCCCTCCCTGCGCAAGGCGGTTGCGGACGACAAGCATGAGTATTGCTATTCCTGTTACACCGGCGACTATCCAACCGAACTGGTCAACATCGAATCGTTGATCGGAACCCGCCAGAAGGCGCATTAGGTTATGACCAGGTGCTTAGGGCAAGCTAAAGCATGCCCCACCGATGTGGCTGATCTTGGTGGGGCATGCTTTAGCTTGCCCTGTCGGATGGAAAGCTTTCCATGATGGTTACGAGCCGGAGGCTTAGACCGTGACGCTATCGATCGACGGCTACCACCTCACCATCGCCGAAACGTGTGCGGTGGCGCGCGCGCGCGCAGCCGCAGTCACGCTGGCGCCGGCGGCTATCGAGCGGATGAGCGCATCCCGCCAGCTCATTGACCGGCTAGCCGCCGGAGAGGACCCCATCTACGCGGTGAATACCGGCGTGGGCCTGCTGGCTAACGTCCGCATCGCGCGCGACGAGCTCGAACAACTCCAGCGCAACGTGATCCGTTCCCATTGCGTGGGCGTCGGTGCGCCGCTCGACCGGGAGGTGGTGCGCGCCATGATCCTGATCCGCGCCAACGTGCTGGCGATGGGCTTCTCGGGGATTCGTCCGCTGGTGGCGGAGCGGCTGTGCGATCTGCTCAACCGCGGCGTCACCCCGGTGGTGCCTTCGCAGGGAAGCGTCGGCGCATCCGGGGACCTGGCTCCTCTCTCGCATATAGCCCTCGTGCTGATCGGCGAAGGCGAAGCCGAGTTCGAAGGCAAGCTGCTCGATGGCGCCGAAGCGCTCCGCTGCGCGGGAATCGAGCCCATCACGCTGCATCCCAAAGAAGGCATCAGCCTGATCAATGGCACGCAAGCCATGCTGGCCGTCGGCTGTCTGGAACTGGAAGCCATTCAAGGGCTGGTGGATTCCGCGGACGTGATCTGCGCTTTGACACTGGATGGGCTGCGCGGCACGCCGCGCGCCTTCGACGAGCGCATTCACGCCTCNNGCTCCGCAGGTGCACGGAGCGGTGCGCGACACCCTGGCGGTGGCGCGCGCCGTCTTCCAAATCGAACTGAACTCCGCCACCGACAACCCGCTGGTGTTCGGCGACGAGATTCTCTCCGGCGGCAATTTTCACGGCGAGCCGCTGGCCTTCCAACTGGACTTCCTGGCGGTGGCGTTGTGCGCGCTTTCGGGCATCTCCGAGCGGCGCATCGACCGGCTGGTGAACCCGGCGCTCAACGAAGAGTTGCCGCCGTTCCTGGCAGGGCACCCCGGATTGGAATCGGGCCTCATGATGACGCAGGTCACGGCCGCCAGCCTGGTGGCGGAGAACCGCGTGCTGGCGTATCCGGCGTCCACCGGCTCCATCACCACCAGCGGCAATAAGGAAGATTTCGTGAGCATGGGGATGACCTCGGCCAGCAAGCTGCAACGGGTGACGCGAAACACGCGCGCCGTGCTGGCGATTGAAGCCCTCACCGCCGCGCGCGCGCTGGACCTTTTGGCGCCTCTGCGAACCAGCCCGGTGCTCGAAGAAGCCCGCACGCGCATCCGGCGAGTCTCGCCGCCGATTGAAGGCGACCGCCCGTTCTACCGCGACATCGCGGCGATTGAAGGATTGATCGCGGCCGGCGGTTTGTGCCTGTGAACTGCCGAGGATTCGGCGAATCGGCTGAAGCTCGGCGACGAAGCATGAGAGACGCAACTATGAAAAAACCTCCGTCTAAGCCCCGTACCCCTGAGATGAGAGCGGAGTACGACTTTTCCGGCGGTGTCCGGGGCAAGTACGCAGAGAGATACCGCCGGGGAACCAATGTGGTGCTCCTTGACCCGGAATTGGCCGAGGCTTTTCCAGATTCGAAGTCGGTCAATGATGCGCTTAGAGCGCTTGTCGCGATTGCATCGCGGGCCGAAACTCGCAAGCGTGCGTGATCGCGACCCTTGAAGCTGATCAACCTCTGCCGGGCCGGGCCGACCCTCTTCGTTCAAACCCTCTGAGAACTCGCGTAAACCGCGATTTTCGCCACGGTGCGATAGCCCATTCGCTGGTAGAGCCGCGCACCGGCCGGCGTGGATTGCAGGATGCTGCGCTCTATGCCGTGCGCGTCGTAGGCTTGGGCGAGCGCGTGGCGCATGATCGCCTCCCCGTAGCCGTGCCGCTGGTGCTGCGGAACGGTGGCGACATTATAGACCCCCACAGCGTGGCCGCCCATCACGACGGCGGTGGTGGAGACGGGCTCACCATCCCGATAGCCGACGTAAGCGTCGAACCGGTCCCAAACCGCCAGATTGTCAAAAACCTCCAGAAACCACTGGATGGGCACGTGGAAGCAAACCGCCGCGATGGCGCAAAAGTCGTCGCGGGTAACGGCGTCGTGGACCTTCCTGATTGCAAGGTCGGGCAGCGGCTTGGCGGGGGGCGCGACACGCTCCGCGAGCATACCGGGCAGGTCCACCGAGTGCCGCAATCCGTGTCTCTCGAAGATGCGGCGCGAAGCCCGGCGCGTTCGAGGCTCCAACATGTCTTCGCAGACCCAGTAGGCCCAGTCCAACTCACGCGAATCGAAATGGAGCGCCGGCAGGAGGATCCGCTGGGTCAGCTCGGCTTCGGTTGAGACCGGGCTCGAGAGGAAGGCTGCGTTGAACATCTGGAACTTGACGCCGGCGGAGGCAATGCTCACGCCGCGCAGTTCCCGAATCTCGCCTTTGCCGCGGCCGGCCGCCACGACGCGGAACGATTCCCGTAAGTTGTCCGCCACGCTCTCAAATGTCACTGCAAAACCAGTATAAGGTGGCGCGGACTCATTTCTTTCGAGGCGTTTCGCCGAGCGCCTCTTTTCCCTCGGCTCCGCCCGGCGGTTCTTCCTTCGTGGGAGCGTCTTTCGGGTTCAGGTATTGCACGATTACCGAGATTCTGCGGTTGGAAGGAGACTCGGGATTTTCGGGATGACGCAATTGGCGGTCGGCATAGCCACGCACCTGCTGGACCTGCTCCGGGCGCAGCCCGTGGTTCTCCATGAGCTTGCGTGCGGAATTGGCGCGATCGGTGGAAAGCTCCCAGTTACTGTATTCCCCGACGTACGGCTTGGAATCCGTATGGCCTTCCAGCGTGACGTTGTTGGGCAATTTGCCCAGTTGTTCGGCCAACGACGTCAGAAGATCGGAGCCGCTGGCGGTGGGGACCGGTTTTCCAGATTCGAAAAACATGCCGGCCTCGGTCTCCAGCAGCTCGATGCGCAGGCCGTCGGAAGTGATGGTGATCTCCACATGGTCCTTCAGCGAGCGAAAGTCCGGAACCTTGAGCAACGCCTCCTGGATCTTTTCGGCCAATTTGGCCATGTCCTCTTTGGGCAACTGGATGGCATTGCCGGTGCCCGCCGCAGCCGTGCCGGTCTGTTTGCCCGGGCCGGAAGGGTTGTTGAAGTAAGCGCTGACGGCCTGCTGGACTTCTTTGTCCGCGCTCATCAGCCAGAGCACGATGAACAAGGCCATCATGGCGGTGACGAAGTCCGCGTAGGCCACCTTCCAGGCGCCTCCGTGATGGCCGCCGTGGCCCACCACTTTTTTCCTGATGACAATGGTCTGCTGGACTTTCGTCGGTGCTGGCGGGGCTTCCGGTTCGGAGGGCATATCTACGCCGCTGCGGCTGGGGCTGCGGCTGCGGCAGCCTTAGAGCCCCGGCAAGCGGCTTCCACTTCCTTGAAGCTGGGCCGCACCGTAGTTGGGATGGAGCGCCGCGCGAGTTCGACGGCCATGATGGGGCTGAGGCCTTTGACGAATGCCAGGGCCGCCATGCGTAAAAATCCGAAATAGTGACCCTCGGCGTCGTTCTGTTTGGCCATGGCCCCGGCTAGTGGAGAGAAAATACCGTAGCAAAGGAGAATGCCAAGGAAAGTGCCGACCAGGGCGGCCGCCACATGGTTGCCGATTTCTTCTTTGGGACCGCCCAGCGAGCCCATGGTGATCACCACGCCCAGAACCGCGGCCACAATTCCCAATCCGGGCAGCGCATCGGCCATGGTGGTCAAGGCCGCGATGGGCTCCTCGGATTCGCGGTGGTGCACTTCGAGATCTACTTCCATCATCTGGTCGATTTCCATTGGCTCGACGCCGCCCGTTACCACCATCCGCAGGGTGTCACACAAGAAATCGAGGGCATGGTGCGATTTGAGGAACTTGGGGTACTTCGAAAAGACCGGGCTCTTGGCCGGGTTGTCAAGGTCTTCTTCCAGTTTGGCGGTGCCATTCTTGCGCGCGTAATTGAACAACTCGTACAGCATTTTCAGGTTCTCGGTGTAGTAGGCCTTATCGAATGGGCTGCCGGAGAAAATGGCGGCTATCCCTTTGAGAATGCGCATGAGGTTGGGCACAGGATTGGCAACTACGAGGGTGCCCACGGCCGCTCCAAAAATGATGATCAGCTCGGCCGGCTGAACCAGCACCAGGAGCTTCCCATGCTCGATCAGGTAGCCACCGACGATGGCGCTTAGAACTATAACGATTCCGAGAATCGAGATCATGTGGCAGTTGCGTCACTCAACGCTTTACTAATCGGCGGCTAAGCGAGAAGCTTTAGGCTTGCGATGGGTTTTGGCGGCGGTAGCGCAGCACTTCGATCAGGAACTGGTCGCGCCGTCGCCGGACAGCGTCCGCATCCTTCGTCGACCAGTCGTAGAAGCCCTTGCCGGTCTTCGCGCCCAGGTCGCCGCGACGCACCAGGTCGCGGAAATACTCGGGCGCGCGCGGTTCATTAAAGAGGTCCTGCGCTACGTACTCCACCACCGCAAGCCCCAGGTTGAGCCCGGCCACGTCCTGGTGTTCCAGAATGCCGTAGGCGGGCATTCGCAAACCGAAGCCGTTGCGGGCGACGGTATCCACGTCGCCGGCGTCGGCGATGCCCTCCGCGATGATGTAGGCGGCTTCGCGCACCAGCGCCATCTGGAGGCGGTTTCCCAACTGTCCGGGACGGTCCTTCTTCACCACCACCGGAGTCTTGCCGCAGGCGGCCATCAGGGCGCGTACGGCTTCCACCGCGTCGTCCGAGGTTTTCTCCCCCTTGACGATTTCGACCAGCGGCATGAGGTGCGGCGGGTTCCAGAAGTGCGTCGTGAGGACCCGCTCGGGCCGGGAGCACCTGGCCGCGATGGCGGTGATGCTGAGGCCCGAAGTGTTGGATGCCAGCACGGCCCGCGGCGAGGCCAGCGTGTCCATGCGGGCGAACAGACCCTGCTTGAAGGCCATATCTTCCGGACCGGATTCGATCACCAGATCCGCCGCGCGGATGGTGTCGTCGAAGGCCGAAGAGGCTTCCAGCAGGCCCACCGCGCGCTCCAGAAGGTCGGCGCCGGCGAGCTCGTTTTCAGCCAGCAGCCGGCCTTGCGCGCGAGCCTTTTCGAGACCGCGGGCGGCACTCTCGCCGGTGCGGCTGAGAATGGTGGACCTGAGCCCGCCCATGGCAAGCGTCAAGGCGATGCCCGGCCCCATCATTCCCGTGCCGATGACCGCCGCAGTGGTAAATCGAGTTTCAGGCATCCGGGACATTCTATTACACCGCGCCTTCGAGCGAACAGTTTCCTCTTGCCATTCCCCACAGCAGCCTGAAACAATATGCGTGAGAAACCTATGCGCATACGCGTGTTGGGCATCGTTCTGGCCGGCGGCAAAGGCACCCGCCTCTGGCCGCTGACCAAGGAGCGGGCCAAGCCGGCCGTTCCCTTTGGAGGCAAGTACCGCATCATCGATTTCGTCCTGAGCAATTTCATCAACTCGGGCATCTACTCGGTGTACGTGCTGACGCAGTTCCGCAGCCAGTCGCTGCTGCAACACCTCAGCGAGGGATGGCAATTCGGCGGTATGCTGCGGTCGCAATTCGTGATTCCGGTGCCCGCGCAGATGCGGTCGGCCGATGAGACCTGGTACCAGGGGACGGCCGACGCGATCTACCAGAACATCAACCTGGTGGAGCAATCGGCGCCCGATGTCGTGGCGATCTTCGGCGGCGACCACATCTACCGCATGAACATCACCGGCATGATCGAATACCATCTCCAGAAGAAGGCCGAAGTGACCGTGGCGGCGGTGCCCGCGCCGCGCGAGACGGCCGGCGAATTCGGAGTGATCGAGGCTTCCGAAGACGGTCGCATCCTGGCTTTCCATGAGAAAAATCCGAACGCTCCACCCATGCCGGGCGATGACGAGCGGGTTTTCGCTTCCATGGGCAACTACATTTTTTCGACTGCCACGCTGCTGCGCTTGCTGCGGGAGGATGCCGCCGACGAAGAAAGCAAACACGACTTCGGCCACGACATTCTGCCCAAGCTGGCAGGCAAGGCGGGAATCTACGCCTACGACTTCCAGACCAACCGCATTCCGGGGGAACGCGCCGACGCGGAGCCCTACTGGCGGGACGTGGGAACCATCGAGGCGTATTACGACGCCAACATGGACCTGCGCTCTGTCTCTCCCGCACTCAACCTGTACAACCGGGCATGGCCGCTGCGCAGTTCCAGCTACGCGGACCCGCCGGCCAAGTTCACCTTCGACGACGAAAACCGGCGCGGACAGGCCATCGACACGATCGTCTCGGGCGGGTGCATTCTGTCCGGCGGCATGGTGCGCAATTCCATCCTCGGCCGCCACGTCCGCGTGCATACCGGCGCGCTGGTGGAGGATTCGATCATCATGGACAACTGCGATATCGGCCGGCACGCGAAAGTGCGCCGCGCCATACTCGACAAGAACGTCAAGGTGCCGGAGGACGCCCTCATCGGTTACGACCTGGAGGCGGATCGCACGCGCTACTTCGTCACCGAGAGCGGCATCGTGGTGCTGAGCGGGGAGCGTTCGCCTGTGCAAGTCACGGGCCTGGTGGTGTGATGGACACCAGGGCAGGACGCTAATGGAACAACACGTCCTGGCCTGGATTTCGCAGTACGGCTACCTGGCGATTTTTCTGCTGCTGGTGATGGGGATTGTCGGGCTGCCGGTGCCGGATGAGACGCTGCTCACTTTCACCGGCTACCTGGTTTTCAAAGGCCGCATGTCCCTGCCGCTGGCCTACGGAGCGGCGCTGTGCGGGAGCTTGTGCGG
>PLZX01000075.1 GCA_003152325.1 Bryobacterales bacterium
CGTTCCACCCAACGTGGTACAAGCCGTGTCGGTCACGCCCTCTTCCGGCCAAGGGACCAGCACCTATTCGACCTTCCTCTATTCCGACGCCGACGGATCTGGAGACTTCACCTCCGTTCAGGCATTGTTCAATACCTCCGCCAGCAACTCGGGCGGGTGTTCCATTCTGGTGAATACGGATTCCTGGACTCTCCAACTCGCCGATGACTCAGGCTCCGCCTGGTTGGGACCGATTCTGCTGAGCAGCGTCAGTACCGTGCAAAACAGCCAGTGCGTGGTCAGCGGCGCATCCACGGCATCGGCCGGCGTCAACAACTTCACGTTGAACCTGTTTGTCTCATTCAAACCGGCCTTCGCCGGCGTCAAGAACGTATATGGTTCGGCAACCGGCACGGGCAATGTCACTTCCGGCTGGCAGCTACTCGGCATCTGGGGCACCGCGAATTCCGCGCCCAGCAACGTCTCCGTTTCGCCCGGGACCGGTTCGGGCTCCCGAGGAACCTTCGCTTTCACATTCGCCGATACGGGAGGGATCGCGCACCTGAGTTCGGTCTGGATGCAGTTCGGCACTCCCAGAAATCCAGCGGGTGGCGACAGCAATCCGCCCAACACCTGTTTCATAACTTATAACCCGGCTTTGAATATTCTCGCGTTGAACGACGACACCGGGCTACTGGGATACAGCGGCCACCCGGGCGACGCCACCAGCATCTTCAACAGCCAGTGTTCCCTCGATCTCTCCCAATCCAGCGCCGCGGCCGGTTCGAACCTCGTGGTAACAATCGCAATCCGGTTTCGCCCTGCTTACACGGGCAATCGCGGAATCTGGATGCAAGCCATGGACAACGCCGGCGGCGGCATCACCGGCATGCAACAGGAAGGCTCCTGGATCGTCTCCTTCGCGGCGGATACGATCAGTTTGAACGCCGCGCCCAGTCCATCCATTCTTGGAAAGCCGGTCACTCTGACCACCACAGTTAGCCCGTCAACGGCTACGGGGCTGGTGACCTTCTTTGACGGCGCCACCGTGCTCGGTGAGGCCCCGCTCAGTTCCGGTACGGCCGCGCTGGCCACCATTCTGCTCCCCGCCGGTACGCGCTCCCTGCGCGCCTATTATGCGGGCGATGCAACTTACGGTCCCAACATCTCGGCGGTGGTCACGCAGACAGTGAAAGCGAACCCTGGAACCACTTTCGTGGCAGCGAGCGGAGGACCGTTCGCGACAGGCGCCGTCCCAAACTCAGTAGCACAGGGGGACTTCAACGGTGACGGGTGGGCTGATCTGGCCGTCGCCAATTATCACGACAATAACATCACGGTGTTGCTTGGGAGTGCGAGCGGCGGCTTTACCGCGGCGCCCGGCAGTCCATTCGCCGCGGGAACCAATCCGGCCTCGGTGGCGGTGGCCGACTTCAATGGCGATGGGAAGGCGGACCTGGCGGTCGCCAATTCCGGCAGCGGCAACATAACGGTGCTACTCGGAAATGGAAGCGGCGGCTTCACGGCGGCACCGTCGAGTCCCTTGGCGGTGGGAGCGCAGCTCTCTTGCGTTAAGGCAGGAGACTTCAACGGCGACGGGTATGCTGACCTGATCGTAGCTAATCCGCTGACTAACAGCGTGACTGTGCTGCTGGGTGACGGCCGGGGCGGATTTATGGCGCCCGGCGGTCCCATCGGCGTGGGAAACAGCCCAGCCTCCCTGGTCGTGGGAGACTTCAATGGGGATGGGATCCCAGACTTAGCCGTCGCCAATGAGAACAGCAACAGCGTGACCATTCTGTTGGGGGACGGGGGCGGCCGCTTTGCAGTCGCCTCCGTGAGCCCGCCCACGGGAAGCAGCCCGAACTCGATCGTGATCGGAGATTTCAATGGGGACGGCAACGCCGATCTGGCCGTCGCAAATTATATCGATAACAATGTCACGGTCTTGTTGGGGGACGGGCGCGGCGGCTTCACCGAAGCATCCGGCAGTCCGTTCTCCGTGAAGTTTGGACCGACCTCACTGGCGGTGGGCGACTTCAACGGCGACGGCAAGGCGGACTTGGCTGTCACCAGCGACCCCAACGCCGACGTGAAAGTGCTGTTGGGCAATGGGAGCGGGGGCTTCAGCCCCATGAGTGGCAGTCCATTCCCGGCCGGAATGTTCCCTCGGGGCCTCGTTGTGGGCGACTTCAACGGCGATGGGCGGGCGGACGTGGCGGTCGCCAATTCCGGCAGCAACAGCATCACAGTGTTGCTGGGGGCCGAGTCTTTCGTGGTGTCCGGGCCGGCGTCTTTGCCAGCCGGAGTCCTGAGTACGACGTATCCGGCTACCACCATCACGGCCACCGGCGGCAACGTTCCCTATACCTGGTCGGCGACGGGGTTGCCGCCGGGGCTGAGCATCGGCCCTGCCACCGGAACGATCAGCGGCACCCCCACCACCACCACCGGCAGTCCGTTCACCGTGACCATCACGGTGACCGACAGCGCCTCACTTACCGCGAGCAAAGTGTATTCCCTGACGGTGAGTAACGCCGGGACCGCGACTTACAAGGTGGGTGACGTCGCTCCCTTTACGGCAGACGTGGCGCCAAATTTCGGAGACGGAAACCTGAACATTCTGGATCTGGTCCAGATTCTGTTCGCCGTCAACAATGTTCCCGGGTTCCGGCCGGCGCCCTGTTCGGACCGCTTTGACGCCATGGATCTCTTCCCGGTGGATAACGGAATGACTTGCGGCGGCGACGGCGTGCTGGACATCCGCGACCTGATCCGTGACTTGTTCCGCGTGAACAACCTGGACCCGGACCGGCCGGTACGCGCCTCGCGGGGCGGAGCGTGCCCGGGCATCGCAAACCGAGTCGGCGGAAGCCCAGCAGCCGCCAATCGAAGCAGCGAGTTCGTGCCAGGATCCTCGGCCGCCGCGCAGGGCGTACTCCTGCTGGGAAATCCGGAGAGGTCCGGAGCCGCGCAGGAACGCGTTCCCGTATACCTGGAGGCCGGGCGCGACCTCGTTCGCGTGGCGGTCACGTTTGCGCTCGGCGACCAGCGGTCGCAACTGCGCTTTGTGACCGCGCCGGACACGCCGCCCTCTCTGGCGCAGGACTCCCAACTGGGTGTCGTAGCTGTGGCGTGGCTGGAAGGCGTGACCGTCCGGGCGGGAGAGCGAGTCCTGCTGGGGTATGTGGCAGGGCCGGCGGGCGCTTCGGCGAATCTGAAAGTGTTTGGTGTATCGGCCAGCAGGTTAGACGACAGCCAGGAAGTGCGCCTGAACGCACCGGCCACAATCAGACCGGAGCGCTAATCCACCAAACGGACCTGACCAGATTGAAGCGCGAGCCGCCCCGGCCGTGAGCCTCCGGCCTCCTAAACTTTCCCCCCATTTCTGCCGATTGGGACTTTGAGTAGAGTCCTATGCTTCTTGCCCGCGCCTTGTCTCGATCCCTGCTGCTGGTGGTCGCGGCCGCGGCTTCCGCCTGGAGCCAAACCGGCCTTTCCGATGCCAGCCTGGAGCAGCTCCTCCAGGTGCAAGTCACTTCCGTCTCCAAGAAAGAGCAGAAACTGGCCCGCACCGCGGCCGCCGTCTTCGTGATCAGCCAGGAGGATATCCGGCGCTCCGGCGCAACCACGCTGCCGGACGTGCTGCGCATGGCGCCGGGTGTCAACGTCGCACAGATCAACGCCAACACCTGGGCGGTTTCCATTCGAGGATTCAACTCGCGCTATTCCAACAAGGTGCTGGTCCTGTTGGATGGCCGCTCGGCCTACACACCCGACTGGGGCGGTCCTTATTGGGATCAGTTGGCAATGCCGCTGGACGACATCGACCGCATTGAGGTGATCCGCGGGCCGGGGGCGTCGGTGTGGGGCGCCAACGCTGTCAACGGCGTGATCAACATCATTACCAAGTCTTCCCAAGCGACCCAGGGCGGGTACGGATCCGTTCGCGGCGGGAGCCACAGCGGCAGCGCCCGCTTGCAGTACGGCGACGCCATCCCTGGCGCAGGCACATACCGCGCCTATGCCCAGTATTTCCGGTCCGGCGATTCGATTCAGGGCAACGGCTTGAGCGGAGACGATGGCTGGTGGCGGCTCCATGGCGGCTTCCGATGGGATTGGGATTTCTCCACCGCCGATACGCTGATGACGGAAGGCGACCTGTTTTCCAACCGCGAAAGCCAAACCCGATACCAATTCTTTACGCCGTCTCCCACCGATGTTCCGTTCGCGCAGCGGTTCGACGCGGCCGGGGGCAGCCTGCTCTCGCGCTGGAACCACACCTTTGCCGGCGGGTCGGACACCACCTTCCAGGCTTACTTCGATACTTACCGCCGCACCGATCTCGGCCAGCCCGAGGCACTCCGGACCTTCGACCTGGACTTTCAACATCACCTGCGGGCCGGGAGCCGCCACGACATTGTGTGGGGATTGGGCTTCCGCGCGTTCCAATCGGCCATTCCGGCGGGATACCAGATTGCGATTCATCCGCCCGTCCAGGCCGACCGGCTCTTCAGCGCCTTTTTTCAGGATGAAATCCACCTCGCTGACAACCTCTGGTTGACCGTCGGAGCCAAGGTCGAGCATCAAACCGATGCGAACCCCGGATTGGAGCCCAGCCTTCGCCTGGCCTGGACGCCCACTCCCCGCCAGACCCTGTGGGCGGCCGCATCTCAGGCGATTCGTCAGCCCACCCGCGCGGAAACCAGCGTCGACGGACAGACCGCTTCCACGCCGGCCGGACCTGGCTTGGTGGTGAACGCATATATCGAGGGCAATCCGCACCTCGTGCCCGAGCGACTCCGCGACTACGAAGCCGGGTACCGCCTCCAGTGGACCAACAGCCTCTCGTTCGATGTCGCCGCATTCGCCGGCTTCTACCATCACCTGGCCACCGTGGAACCATTGCCTCCGTTGCTCGTTCAGACTTCTTCCCAGCTCCAGATGGTCATTCCCCTCATGTACGACAACCATGCCCGCGCCTTCAGCCATGGCGGGGAACTGGCGCTGAACTGGAATGCCACCGCCTGGTGGCGCCTCAGCCCGTCCTACGCGTTAGTGGACGTGAACCCGCAACTGGATCGCGATTCGGGGGATACAACCCTGATGCAGCTTGCCGGCAGCGTGCCCGAATCGGGCGCCCAGCTTCGATCCTTCCTGAATCTGACGCGCCATGTCGAGTGGGATCAGACTTTTTACTGGAGCACGAAAGCCGAGAGTGGCGTGGTTCCCCGCCACGCCCGGTTGGACATGCGAATCGGCTGGCGGGCCGGCGAGCACACCGATTTCAGCCTGGTGGGCCAGAACCTGGTGGGGCCGCGGTTCCTCGAATTCGGCGCCAACGCTTATCAGATCGTCGGCACGGCGCTCGAGCGCAGTTTCTTCGGAAAGGTCACGTGGCATTTCTGATCCAGCCCGGCCGCGGCCCAACGCAGAAGGCACTCCACTTGGCGGTGGCCCTACTGCTCGCAGCCAGCCGGCCCTTAGCCGCCCAGGTCTTCAACGAATACGAAGTGAAGGCCGCCATGCTCTATAAGTTCGCCGGCTTCGTCGAGTGGCCGGCTTCGCCTGCCGGTGCGCCGCTTTGCATCGGCGTCCTTGGGCATGACCCCTTCGGGCCGGCGCTCGAGCAGGCCATCCAGGGCAAATCCATCGACGGGAGGCCTTTCATCGTCCGGCGGTTCAAGACCGGTCAGGAAACCGGAACCTGCCAGATCGTTTTTGTCAGTTCCTCGGAAAAGAAAGTGTTGCGCGGAATCCTCGACCGGCTCCGCCGCGAACCCGTTCTGACCGTGGGAGACACGCCCGGCTTTTGCGAAGACGGCGGCATCATCAACCTCGAACTCGCCGACAACCGCGTGCATTTCCAGATCAACCCCGGGGCCGCCGAACTGGCCCGCCTGGTGGTGAGTTCCAAGCTGCTGAGCCTGGCAGGCATCGTACACGGCGGAGCGCAATGAAACTGCCCCTGGTCTGGCGCAAGGTTTCGCTCAAGCAAAAGTTGCGGGCCATCATCATGCTCACCGTGTCGGCTGCGCTGCTGCTGGCCTGCGGCGCGCTGCTAAGCGAAGAAGTGGCTCGAACCCTCACCTCCATGAAACGCCACATGGAGCTGATGGCGCAGGGAATCGGGGTCACCAGCACCGCCGCGCTCAGTTTTGACGACTCGACATCGCTCCGGGAACTGCTGCAAGGGCTGCAGGCCCAGACCGCCATCGTGACGGCCTGTTTCTACTCGGCCGGCGGCACGGCCGTCGCCACCTATGTGCGCCCGGGTGTCAAGGAACCGTTTACTCCTCCCCGCCCGCGCGGCGACCAAAGCTCTTTCTCCTCCGGCCGCCTGCGCCTGTTTCATACGGCCGCCTTTCACGGCCAAGTGCTGGGAACGCTCTACCTGGAGTCGGATCTGCAGGAGGTCCGCGAACAGGAAGCCAGCGCCGCCGGCGCCATGTTCGTGGTCCTGGCGGTCTCCGGCCTTTTTGCCTTTCTGCTGGCCACCTGGCTGCAAAAGTTCATCTCCGAACCGGTGATCCACCTCGCGCAAACGGCCCGGGCCGTGACGCGGTACAAGAACTACGGAATCCGCGCCGCCAAAACCACCCAGGACGAATTGGGAATGCTGGTGGACGGCTTCAACGAGATGTTGACGGAGATTCAACGTCGCGAAACCGATCTCGAACGCCATCGCGAAGAATTGGAGGAGAAAGTCTCCGAGCGCACCGCGGAACTGCGCCGCGTGAATGGGCAACTGATCGAAGCCAAAGAGAAAGCCGAGGAGGGCAACCGCGCCAAGAGCGAGTTCCTGGCCAATATGAGCCACGAAATCCGCACCCCCATGAACGGCATCATGGGCATGACGGAGCTGGCGCTGGACGGAGCCACCAACCCCGAACAGCGGGTCTATCTGCGCACTGTGCAAGGGTCCGCCGAATCGCTGCTGGCCATCATCAACGACATTCTGGACTTCTCCAAGATCGAAGCCGGCAAACTGGACCTGGAATCGATCCCCTTTGACCCGCTGGAATGCGTGGAGAAGGTGCGGGCCCTGCTCGGAGTGCGCGCGTTGCAGAAGGGGCTCGAACTGCGCTGCGAGGTGCGGCCCGAAGTGCCTCCCTCCGTGATGGGCGATCCGCTGCGGCTGGGACAGGTTCTGCTCAACCTGATCGGCAACGCCATCAAGTTCACCGAGAGCGGCCTGGTGGCCGTGGAGGTTTCGGTGGCGTCCGCCGGGGAGGCCGGCGTCGTGCTCGAATTCGCGGTGCGGGACAGTGGCATAGGGATCGCCGCCGACAAGCAGCAGACCATCTTCGAGGCTTTCTCCCAGGCCGACGGTTCCATGAGCCGGCGGTTCGGCGGGACGGGTCTGGGGTTAACCATCTCTTCGCGGCTGGTGAGGCTGATGGGCGGCGGCATCCGGGTGCAAAGCCGGCTCGGCGAAGGCAGTTGTTTCCGCTTCTCCGTTCCCATGCAAGTGGCGCCCGCCCCGGCCGCGCCGCCTCCGGAGATCGCCGCCCGGCCGTGTTCCGCGCCGCTACAAGTGCTCTTGGCGGAAGACAACCTGGTGAACCGGCAACTGGTGGTGCGGTTGCTCGAAAAGCGGGGCCACCACGTGGACANNTCCCCATCATCGCCATGACGGCTCACGCCATGAAGGGCGATCGGGAACAATTCCTGGCCAGCGGCATGGACGGGTACATCTCCAAGCCGATCCTTCTGAAAGAGCTGACCGGCGCGCTGGAAAAGATTTCACCGGGCGCTTACGCCCCGTCGTAGTGCGCGCGCACGCGGCGCGCCGCGGCGCGTCCCGCCACCACCGCTAACTGCTCCTCGGTGGCTGCCCGCACCATCTCGGAGCTGCCGAATTGCTTCAAAAGTTTCTGCACGGTTCTTGCGCCCACCCCCGGAATCGAGTCGAGCTCCGACGTGAGCTGGCGGGCATTGCGGCGCGAGCGGTGGAACGTGACCGCGAAGCGGTGGGCTTCATCGCGGACGGATTGCACCAGGTGCAGGATGGGCGAAAAGCGGTCGAGCACGATCGGCTCGTCTTCCTGCCCGTAGACGTAGATAATTTCTTCGCGCTTGGCGATGGAGGCCAGCGGCTGGTCGCTGATGCCGAGGGCTTCGAGCGATTGCGCGGCGGCGTGCAACTGTCCGATGCCGCCATCGATCAGTACCAGCCCGGGCATGGGCCGCTTCTCTTCCTGGAGCCGCGCATAGCGCCGCCCCACCACTTCGCGCATGCTGGCGAAATCGTCGTTGCCTTCCACCGTCCGAATGATGAACTTGCGGTAGTCGGCCTTCTTCATGCGGCCCTCTTCCCACACCACCATGCTGGCCACCTTGTCGGTTCCCTGGAGGTGGGAGATGTCGAAGCACTCGATG
>PLZX01000053.1 GCA_003152325.1 Bryobacterales bacterium
AGGAAGACGAACACATCGCACGCCTTCATCTTGGCGAAATACCCACACCACGGAACGTAGTTCGGCTGGTGAATAGCTATCCGCATGGTGACACGGTCTGCTTGCGGGCGACGTACCCGATGAGGAGGAGCGCCTTCCGATGGAGGGTGGGCCCGCTAGGCATTCCCCTCAGTATCACATGGGTTCGCACATCAGGCAACAACGACGACTAGTACTGTGAGAAGATAATATTTCTTCCACGACAGCGCCATGAGGCGCCCCCTTATGCTAACAACTCAAGGCCCTTTCCGCAACATCGCTCTTGCCGGAAATGAGATGGGAATTCGGCAATTGCTTGCCGTTGTGCCCAGTGAAAGGGTGCGCTGCATCATTGCCCCGTCCATACGGCCCGCGCTGGAACAGCCGATTCGGATATTGGCTGCAGCCGCGGGTTCGGCGTTTGCCTCTCAGCCCAAATACGGGTCGCCCGAATACGGAATTTTTCTGGAGCACTTGGGCGAATTGGAGCTTGACCTACTCATCGCCAATAACTACTCGATGATCATACGCCCGGATGTGCTCGAAATGCTGAAGGGCAATTGCTTAAACGTTCACTGGGCTCTCCTGCCTGCCAACCGCGGCCCCAACCCCGTGCAATGGGCTATCATTCGGGACGAAAAGACAACAGGGGTTACCCTCCATTTCATGGATCAAGGTATCGATTCAGGGGATATCGTCGCGCAGAGGGCAGTGGAGATCGCCGACGACGACACGTGGAAAAGCCTGGCCGGCAAGTTGGAATCCATCTCATTTGACTTACTGCATCACGCCTTACCGGCTATATTCGAAGGACGGGTTTCCCGCTATCCGCAGGATGACGCGAAGGCCAATTCCAATCGACGCCTCACGCCTGATTCGCCGCGAATCGACTTCAATCACATGAGCGACCGGGAGATCTATAACCTGATACGAGCCCAGGTGAAGCCCTTGAGCGGCGCTTATATAGAGTCAGGGGAGGGGCGGATCTATTTCCCGGAATGGCGTTCCCTGGAGCAGGTTCAGGAACTAAGAAAAGCGTATTCGATTAAGCACTAACGCCCATACCGGCCAGGCGAGTCAGCCGGCCTACCAGGTTCGGCCACTCGTATTCACGGATCGCGTCCCAGTCGGGAGACCACTCGGTCTGGTCGCGGTCGAAGCGCTCGACGGCCGCCAGCAGAAGTTCGCGAATCGCGGGGCGGTCACCGGGATTCACGTACCAACCTATGCGCGTGTCGCGAATCACCTGTGCCATCTCGCCTTCCGCCGGACAGAGCGCGAGAAGGGGTTTGCCCATGCCCAGATAGTCGAAAAGTTTTCCACCATGGGCCGTGGGATTTCCGGAAACAATCAGGTTGTAGCCGGTCTCTTCCAGATACGGCAGCGCGGCTTCGCGGCTCATGAACCCATACTGCCGGATGGTGTGCTTCCGCGATTCGAAGAAATAGGCGGCTTCCCGCGCTACGCGGCCGATAAAGCGTGACTCGATGCGTGAGCGAACCTGCTCCGGCAGATCGTCTACCATGTCCAGGTAGTTCATGAGCGGGTAATAGGCGCTATTCGCATATACGGTGCCGAAGTAGGTGATGACCAGTTTCGACCCGGGCGCGCGACGCGACTGGAAGTTTGCGTAAACCGTGGGATCGTAGCCATTCGGCGCGTAGAGGAATTTGCCGGCTGGCTGTTCGGGGTAACGTCCGTGGATCTGGTCCAGTTGCGACCGCGTAACCGCGGCGACGAAATCCGCACTCTCCACCGCGCGCCGTTCCAGATCCCGCGCCAGCTTGAGTTTGTGGCCGCTGGCCGCGGTGTCGAACTGCGCCAGGTAGTTGTCGATCCACTCGTCGCGAAAATCCAGAATCAACTTGACGTTCGGGAAGTGCCGCTTGACGGCAACGCCGATGTGAAGGCATGAATACGGCGGCAGGTTGAGCAGCACGGTGGTGATCTGGTGCCGGGCGATGATGCGGCGCGCCGCACGAATCGCGAAGGGAACCCAAACCACCTGCACATCGGGAGAAAAAATGCGCTGGATGAGCCGCTTGGTGACCGATTTCCAGCCGCCCGCCACGGCGGTGCTGGGTTGGGCCGCGGTCTCCGGCATTCCGGTCGCGACCTTTTTCCATAGACGATCCCGCAGGCCATAAGGGAGTTCGGGATTGAACGCGCGGAAGACCTTGGTTTCCGGCGGAACCTTCTTGGCGAGGTCGGGATCGTGGAGCGGGGTGGCCGGATTCCGCACCGTCAGAATATAGGGTTCGCAGTTATGATCCGGCAGATACCGGGCGTAACTGACGAATCGGGAAACACCCACACCGCCGCTGGGCGGAAACAGGTAAGTGATGANNCGCGTTCTTCGCTGAAATCATCCAGACGTTCTTGTGCGGTGCGGTGGCGCTCTCCCCACCAGATCGGATGGATCAGGACCTGCAGCGTTCGGACAGTTGTGGCTTCTTGGATCACAGGCAGCGGCTCACCTTCCCGCCACGATCCCTTGGAATCGGAAATGTAGCGATCCATCAACTCCGCCGCATATGCGTTCACGCGCCCGGCGATCATCAACGGCCCCCGAATGACCGAGGGCACGGGACGGTGGAATGACAGGGAGGCTACCGGAGCGCCAAGCGCCTCTTCCAGTTCCGCGCAAGCCGCCTGGATCTCGGCGTCGAGCCTTTCCGGTTGCACTCCTTGAGATGTGCGGTATGGATCGGGGTAGTCGAAATGCAAACCGATCTCGTGACCCAGGCCGGCAATCTGGCGTAGCACGCGGACCGATTCGGACGTGCGCAGGCTATAGAGCCGCGCGCGGTTCATGACCATGTATGTCGAGGCCACGCCTTCTTCATGCTCGATGGCGGCCATGGCCAGGGCGCGCTCGGGGCTCACGTCCACATCGTGGCGCAGAAAGAGAGACTTTTCCGGCAGCCGCAGCACGGCTGCTGCATTACAGAACAAGCGCGGCCTCCACGCCGACCGAATGGCGGCCAGCAATCGACGGAAATACGCGTCACTGAAGTCGGCCGCCCACGGCCCGCTAGCCATGAAAAGAAGTGTAACATGCAAATTGTCGGGGTCTAGCCGTGACGGATCACCAGCACGTCGCCATCCTTGACGATGTATTCCTTGCCTTCCAGCCGCAGCAGCCCTTTNNATGAATTTCTTTTCGAAATCGGAGTGGATGGCGCCGGCCGCCTTTACGGCGGGCGTATGCATCGGGATGGTCCACGCGCGGCATTCATCCTCGCCGGCGGTCAGGAAACTCATCAGCCCCAGCAGCGCGTACGTGGCGGTGATCAGCCGCTCGAGGCCTGACTCCTGCAGGCCGTAGCTTGCCAGGTAATCGGCCTGCTCCGCCCGCGGTAGTTCCGCCAGCTCGGCTTCAATCTTGCCGCATACCGCCGCCGCGGACGTGTGCCGGCGCGCGGCCAGCGGCCCTTCGCGATACTCGCGCTCACGGTCGTGCAATTTAGCGGCATCGCTCTCGCCCAGGTTGAGCACGTACAGAATCGGCTTCTGCGAAAGGAATTGGAAACCGCGCAGGCGCTTCTCGTCGTCCGCGTCAAGCTCCAGTTGGCGCAGCGGCTTGTTTGCCTCAAGCGCCGCCTTGCACTTCTCCAGCAGCTCGAACTCGCGGTCCAGCTCCGGATTCTTGATTTTCTTGCGGTCCTTGTCCAACCGTTCGAGCCGCTTTTCCACCACCACCAAATCGCTCAGCGCCAGCTCGGTCTCGACATCCTCGAGGTCGCGCAGAGGGTCCACCGACCCCTTTTCGTGCGGCACGGTTTCGTCCTCGAACAACCGCAGCACGTGCGCGAAAGCATCCACTACGCGCAGGCTGGCCAGGTAACTGGGGTCACGTAGGTTCTCCTTTGAGATCGAGGGCATATCCACGTATTCCACCGTGGCGTGGGTGACTTTGGGCGGCTCGAAGAGGCGGCCCAGTTCTTCGAGGCGGGCATCCGGCACCTTCGCCACACCGGTGCGCGCGGCCGTGGAGCCGATGCGGGTTTCCTGCTGGACTCCGGTGAGGATGGTGAACAAAGAGGTCTTGCCCGTCATGGGCAAACCGATGATGGCTGTCTTCATAGGGGGCTGTCTACAGGGGAACTTCCACCTGGCTTAGGATTTCTTCGATGACGCGCTCGCCCGCGTCGGCGCGGCGCGGCACCAGCGTGGTGCGCGCGTTGATAACGACGCGATGCGCGAAGAGCGGCGTGGCGAGACGCTTCACGTCGTCGGGGATGGCGTAATCGCGGCCTTCCAACAGCGCCAGCGCCTGCACCGCGCGGTACAGGGCCTGCGATCCGCGTGGGCTGACGCCCAGCGCCAGCGATTCGTGGTTGCGCGTCTTCTCCACAATCGCCAGGATATAATCCACCAGGGCCTCTTCTACGGTGACGCGGTGCACGGCATCTTGCAGGTGCAGCACGTCGGCCGCCACCAGCCCCGAAGGGGTCCCTTGCGGGAGTGCCCGATCCGAATTGCGCAGGATCTGGCGCTCGCTGGCGGCGTCCGGGTAACCTACTCGCAGCCGCATCAGAAAGCGGTCGAGCTGCGATTCGGGGAGCGGATAGGTGCCGTGGTGCTCCACCGGGTTCTGCGTGGCGATCACCATGAACGGTCGCGGCAGTTCGTGCCGCTTCCCGTCGATGGTGACCTGGCCTTCGTTCATGGCTTCTAGCAGCGCCGATTGCGTCTTGGGTGTGGTGCGGTTGATTTCGTCGGCCAGCAGAAAGTTGCTGAAGATCGGGCCCGGTTTGAACTCGAAGGCTTCTGCGTGGGAGTTGTAAATGGTGACGCCCAGAACGTCGCTCGGCAGCATGTCGCTGGTGAATTGCAGCCTGTCAAAGCGGCACGCCACCGATCGCGCGAGCGCCTGGGCCAGCGTGGTTTTCCCGACGCCCGGCACGTCTTCGATGAGGAGATGTCCGCGTGCCAGCAGGCAGACCAGAGAGAGCCGGACGACTTCGGGTTTGCCGCGAAGGGCCGAGCCGAGCGAGCGCTCCAACTCCGCCAGCCGGGCCAGAATTTGCGGCGAGACCCCAGTCGGCGGTGCGACGATTGAATCCCGCTGGGACATTAATGTTTATGATACTAAAGTTCCGCGGGCCCCAAGGCCGCGAGGCCCGCAGTCTTCGTGGTAGACTCGATATTTGGCGCGCCTGATGTTGAGGCGTCGCCGTCGGTGGCCTGCCATTTTCGGGCGCGTAGCTCAGTTGGTTAGAGCGCCTGCTTCACACGCAGGAGGTCACAGGTTCGAGTCCTGTCGCGCCCACCATTAGAGCGTTGCGCCTCCGACTTAGACAGCCACCAACAGGCTTTCGGCGAACGGCCACTCATCGTCCACCCACTGTGCCTCCGTGCGGAAGCCGCACGATACAGCCAGTTTCGCTATCTCTTGCCGGGTGTACTTGTGGCTACTCTCCGTCCAGATAGTTTCACCCGCCGCGAACGTCACGGCGAAGCCGCCCCTCCGGACATTTACTACCTGCCGGCTCTTCGACCGCAGGTGCATCTCGATGCTGCAAGTCGTCTGGTTGAACCGGGCGACATGCTCGAACTGGCGAAGATCGAAGTCGCCCTCCAGTTCCCGGTTGATCCGCCCTAGCAGGTTCAGGTTGAACGCCGCCGTCACCCCTAGGCAATCGTCGTAGGCTTCCAGCATCCGCTCGAGCGGCTTCAAGAGATCGGTGCCGACCAGGAGCGAATCGCCTGGCGCCAGAACGCCTCGCACCTCGCTCAGAAAACGGGCATCCGCCCCCGAATCGAAATTGCCGATCGTGCTGCCGAGGAAAAGCACCAGCAGGCTTACCCCATCCGTTCGTAGCGCGGCAACCTCTCGCAGGCCGTCCAGGTACTCCCGCTCAACCCCGACGATGCTTACGGATTCAATATCGCCCAATTCGGACTGGCAAGAGGCGAGCGCTGCTCGCGAGATTTCGATGGGGTAATAGGACACGGGCTCGCGCTCGCACAACTCGCTCAGAATCCAGCGCGTCTTCCTTCCGCTGCCGCTTCCGAGCTCGGACACCAGCGCCGGGCCCGGCACATGTCTCACTATCTCCCTGGCATGCCGGCGGAGCAGCCGCTCATCCGCGCGAGTAAGCCCGTACTCTGGAAGCAAGCTGATTGCTTCGAACAGCGCGAATCCCAACGGGTCGTACAGATACTTGGACGGGAGTTCTTTCTGTCCCTCTCTACAGAGCCCTGCGCGAACATCCGAGACGAACTGCGTTGCGGAATCGCTCAAAACCTTCGCGGATGTGGCCATCTCGAATCTCTCCTTTAGTCCTGCCTGCTCGCGCATCGGAACCCTGCATAGACGTATTGATAGTGGCTCTGAAACCAGTTGCGAAAACTGCGGCGCAGCATGCACGGGGCGGTCCGCACGCTTCCGCCTTTCAGGACGTAGTGCTTCCCATCGAAGAACTGGGCCGAGTACCCGGGATAGCACGGGAATGGCCGGAATCCAGGGAACGGAGCGAACTCCGTCGAAGTCCACTCCCATCCGTTGCCGAGCAACCCCTCGACGCCGAAGGCGCTTGCGCCCAGGGCGGTCGCGTTGACCGGGGCCGGGTCCCATGCGGCGTAAGGCGGATATTGGCCCAGGGTCACGGGCCGGTCGTCCGCCCACGGATATTCGCGTTCGTTGAGTCCATGCGTGCCATACGCCGCCCTGTGCCACTGCGCCTCCGTGGGCAGAGCCTTGTCCACCCAGCGCGCGTACGCGCTCGCTTCCGCATGGCTGGCATACACGGGCCAATCGGCCGGCAGAGGGATCTCATCGAACATCGACCGGTA
>PLZX01000062.1 GCA_003152325.1 Bryobacterales bacterium
TGGGCATCGGAACATACTTCAGGATGCTCAGCGCGATGGGGCTTATCCGCCCTGTGGGGATCGTGTTATTCGGAAATGGCGTGCGATTGCCGGTGGTTGGGTTGATGCTCTGGGGGTCGTAAATGGTGTACGGAATGATCTGCCTCTGTCCGTTGGTCACCTGCGAGGTAAACGCCTGGCTGAAATCGCCGTTGCGCTCCGCCTGATTCGGCAGCGACGCGAACCCGCCCTGCGGATTCTTATTGCGCAGCCCCTCATACTCGATGAAAAAGAACGTCTTCCGCTTTCCGTTGTACAGTTTCGGAATCCAAGCCGGGCCTCCCAACGTGAATCCCCACTGGTTGAGGCGGATCGGCGGATTGACGGCGTTGGTCAGGTTCAGATTAAACTGGCGCGCGTTCAGGAAGTTGTTTTGATTGAATTCGTAGGCGCTGCCGTGATAGTCCTTGGCGCCGCTCTTGCTCGTCATGTTGATGGTGGCGCCGGCCTGCCGGCCGATCGAGGCATCGTAAGCGTTAATCTGCACCCGGAATTCGCTCACCAGGTCCATCGACGGAACGAACGCCACGTAGCCGCCCGATTTGACGTTGGGGAAGCCGTCGAGCGTGTAGTAATTCGAATAGATATTGTTGCGGCCGCCGTCCGCGGTCAACTGCGAGGCTCCGTAGTACGACCAACCGTGCAGCGGGTTGTTGTTTTGATCCTGTTGCACCACCCCGGGCGAAAGCACCGCCAGTAGCGTGGGTACGCGCGACACCGACGGAATCTCGCTCAGCTCCCGCTGGTTAACCACCGTCCCGGACGAGGCGGTGTCGGTATCGATCAGCGGCGCGGCGGCCGTCACCTCCACCGATTCCGCCGTCGGGCCGATCTTTAGCTCCACGTCCACGGTCTTGTTGTCCGCGGTTTGCAGCGTGATTCCCTTAAGGTCCGTGACTTTGAAGCCGGCCGACGACACGGTCAGGTGGTAGCTGCCGGGCAATAGGAACCGGACCAGCCAATTGCCCTGCTCGTTGGTGGCGGCGTGTTGAATGACGCCGGTATCGTCGGAGACAACCTCCACCTTGGCATTTGGCACCACCGCACCTTGCGGGTCGGTCACGCGCCCGCCGATAGCGGCTCGAACTTCCTGGCTCCACCCGCTATTTGCCGCGGCGGCGAGACAGGCCGCGGCGACGAAGACGAACGATCGAATTTCGGACATACGCGTCTTGGAACTCATGGTAGCGCTCCTCACCNNGCGAAAAGTTCGCGAGGTTATACAGATGTGCGGTGAGGGGAGAAAACTAAGTGGCATTTCGCACGAGTGCGTGCAGCGTCAGGATTTCCACTCGACGCCCTGCGCCCTGGGGCAGCGGGCGCCGTCAAGAGTGCCGACGCGGCACGCAGGAGTGCGTGCGCCACATCGTCACCACGGAATGTCTATCCCGCGAGCCCCGCCACTACGCCCTTCATATAACCGAAGGAATGCAGCATTCCCGGCACGGGGTTGTCCGGGTTGATCTCGTACTCCAGATTGACGCAGCCGCGATACCCGATCTTCTGCAACAATTTGAAGATGGCCACCACCGGCATGACGCCGTCCCCCACGTCACACTGGCTCTCCTTGACCTTGCCGTCCTTCAGGTCCTTGAAGTGCACGTCCAGCAGGCGCGGCCCGGCGTTCACCATCTCCTGAACCACATCCGCTCCCGTGCGCATCGAATGCCCCACATCCAGGCACAGCCCCATCCGCGGGTCCATGCCCTTCACCGCATCCAGCACCACTTTCGGACTCGGAAAATTCGGATCCTCCGGCCCATGCGTGTGAATCGCGATCTTGATGTCGAATTCCTTCGCCAGCTTCTCGATCGCCGGCAGGTTCTCGTGCAGCGGCGCCGTTACGAGCATCGGCATGCCGCAGGCCTTGGCATATTCGAAGGGCTTCCGTAATTCAGCCGGGTCGCTCGACTTCATATCCGTATTGCCGCCGCTCACAATCGTCAGCCCGGCCTTCTTGAACTCGTCCAGCGCCTTGGTAATCTCCGCGGGCGTCGCAGTGTAGGGCAGGTGAAAGTTTTTGACGCTGACCTCGGTGACTCCCAGTTGTTTGATCATTTTGATCGCCAACCCGCGCTGGAACTCACGCAGGGAGTATGTGGCGACCCCGATCCGGAAGCCCAACGGCGCAGCTTCGTCCGCCGCCGAACCGGCTGCCGATCTTGCTGCCGCCAGCACTCCAACACTGGAAATCATTTCTCGACGTGTCATGCTTCACACTTCCTTTCAACGTCACATAGTATTCCCATGCGCCCCCCCGGTACAAGCCATTTTTGGGGCGCGGACGGGTGATATAATCCGTTCATCTTACAGAGTGGCCTTGGTGAATCACGGAACGGGTAATGGAACGGCCGCACCGGTTGGGTCGCACGAACTTTTGCAGCGGGCGGCAGCAAGCCCGCAATTCCAAAAGTCAAAGCGCCTCCGGGATCTCCTCCTGTATTTGGGGGAACGCGGGCTACAAGACCCGAATTGCACTCTTCACGAGCAGCAAATCGGGGTAGACGTGCTGGGGCGCCGGCCCGATTATGACACCAGCCACGACACGCTGGTCCGGGTACTGGTATCGCAACTTCGCAAGAAACTGCATGAGCACTTCGCGGGGGAGGGCCACGACGAGCCCGTAATCATCGAGATTCCCAAGGGAAGCTACGTCCCGGTGTTCCGGCCGCGGCCGGAGGAATTTCCGGGGATAGAGGCGGTGCTGCTGAAACCGGCATTCGCCGCACGGCCGCTGCTGGCGGGAATGCTGGCCGGAATGGCGTTGGTGGGACTGGCCTGGGGCACGTACAGCGCCCTGCAATCGAAGAGAGAACCGAGCGCCGGGGGGCGGCCCAATGTGGAGGCATTCTGGCGACAAATCCTGGGCAACGGGCAAGCCACAGATTTGGTGATGTCGGACGTCAACCTGCTGGAATTTGAGAATCTGATCGGGCACTCGGTACCGCTTCCCGAATACGAAGGGCACGAATTCGACCAACTGGCGGAGCGATACCTTCGCGATCCGGGCCAGCGGGCGATGGCGAAGCAATTCATCAGGCGGGCGCCGACGGCTATTCCCGACGCTCTGATGGCGCGGGATCTGGGGGTGATTGCAGCGGCGCAGCACGTGCCTCTGAACGTCATCAGCGCCCGCGATTTGTCCTCTTCCGTGGCGGAGTCGCAGAATACCATCCTGCTGGGGAGCTTCCGCGGGAATCCGTGGATTGGATTATTCGAAGACCAACTGGCTTTCCGGACGGATTACCAGGAAACGCCGGCGAGCGTGCGATTCATCAACCGCTCGCCGATGGCGGGGGAGCAACCCTGGTACCGGGCGGAATGGAGGCGGGACGGATATTGTCGCGTGGTGTACCGGCCGAATCCCAAACGCACCGGGGTCACGATGCTGATTTCGGGTAGCGATGTGATTTCGACCGAAGCCGGGGCGAGGTTCGTGACGTCCGAGGAATGGATGCGGCAACTGCGACAGAAACTGGGATTGAAGGCGACCGAGCCGTTTCCCTATTTTGAAGTGCTCTTGCATACAAAAATCGTCAACAATACCGTTCCGTCGTTCGAACTGGTGGCTTACCGTCCGCACAAGAGCTGACCGGCGAACCGTCCAGTCCTTTGCTTTCCAGGCCGAATTCTCCCAAATTACGGAAGCAGGTTGCTGTAGCGCTACAGCTCTTGGAATGTGGAGGTGTGAGTGGCTGGAAGACCTGCTGGGTTAACGAGAATTACTGCGAATTTCCTTTTTTCGAAGGGCGCCGGGAAATAACCTATAGAGTACTCACAAGAAAGCTCTCGGGTAGTCTCGCCCGGAGCAATTGTGCAAAATGCAGAAAACAGGATGGTTCTGTTGAGCGCGCAACTCGGAGCCCGAGTGAATGCTTTGGGTGCGTCTGAACGAAAGCTGACTTAAGCCCGGCACCTCATAGTAGAAAAAGGAGTTAACGATCATGTCTCGTCTATGTTTGATTCCTGTTCTAGTGTCAAGAATTGCGAGAGGCGAAAAAAGGTCGAGTCTGCGTTTGCTTGGCATCCTCTCCTTGTTGATGGCCGCGACAGCCGTAGCCGGTTGGTCGCAGGCGGTGAATGCCACGTTGCTCGGGACGGTCACCGATGCCACCGGTGCGGTGGTGCCGAACGCTAAACTCACCATAACGGAAACACAGACCGGGGTCGTCCACCCGACGAAGACGAACGACAGCGGGAACTGGAATGTCCCCAACCTGCCGCCCGGCGTGTATTCGGTGGCGACCGAGGCCACCGGATTCAAGAAGGAGTTGCGCAAGGACGTCACGCTCCTGGTGGACACCACCACTCGCGTCGATGTCCAGTTGCAGCCGGGCAGCATCAGCGAGAGCATCGAAGTGACTGGCGCGGCGGCGATCCTTCAGACCGACAGCGCCTCGACGGGTGAGAAGATCGACCGGGCCATGCTGGCCGACGCCCCGCTGATCAGTGCGAACCGCAATTTCCAAAGCCTTTTGAACCTGGCGCCGGGAGTTGCCCCGGTCCAGGAGCAGCACTCGCAGTTTTTCAACGCGTCGAGTTCGCTGCAAACGGAAGTGAACGGCCAGATGCGGCAGGGCAACAATTTCATGATCGAGGGCACCGACGATAACGAGCGCACGGGTCTGCTCCAAATCTACGTTCCGCCGATCGAGGCTATCCAAACCGTGGACGTTTCGTTGACCAACCACGACCCGGAGATGGGTCGCGCCACGGGCGCGGTGGTGAACGTTCTGATGAGATCGGGCACCAACCAGGTTCACGGCGCGGCGTACGAATTCCTGCAAAACAGCGATTTTAACGCCCGCTCGTTCTTCAACCCGTCGGTCGGTCACCTGGCGTACAACTACGTGGGCGGCAACCTCGGCGGGCCGATCAAGAAGAACAAGCTGTTCATCTTCGGCGATTACCTGCGGGTGATGGACCATGAAGGCAACACCAATCTCGTGACAATTCCCCCGAACCCATGGCGGACTGGCGATTTTAGCGCGGCGGCGACCACCATTTACGATCCGACCTCGGGCAACCCGCTGGATGGCACCGGGCGGACGCCCTTCCCGAACAACATGATTCCCTCCTACCGAATCAACACGGTCTCGACGAAGATTCTGGCACTGCTGCCGCCTACCAACGAATCCTTCAATATTGCCAGCCCGAGCAACAATTATTATGCGGCGCTGCCGTACACCAAGACCACCGACTCGTTCGACGAAAAGCTGGATTACAACATCACGGACAGGAACCGCTTGAGCGAACGCTTCAGTTACTCGAAGCCGGTCGTCTATCAGGCTCCTCTATTCGGGAGTGCCGGCGGCGATGGGCCTGGCGGCGCGTTTATGGGAACCGCCACGCAGTCTACCTACAGCACCGGGCTGAACTACGACCGTGTTTTCTCGCCCTCGCTGGTGGCGGAATTGCGGCTGGGAGTCTCGTATTATCACAACGAAGCCCTGCCGTCCGACTACGGCACCACCGACTCCACCAGTCTGGGCATTCCCGGGGTGAACATCAGTGACTTCACCAGCGGCATCGTGGGCATCCAGATCAACGACGGCTTTTCGAACCCTGTGGTCGGCTACTCGGCAAGCCTGCCGTGGGTCCGCTCGGAAGTCAACGTGGACCTGGTCAACACATGGACCAAGACCAAGAGCAACCACACTTTCAAATGGGGCGTCGATCTGAAGCGCCTGCGCGATAATCTGCTCCAGGACCAGACCTACAGCCCGCGCGGAATTTACTATTTCGGCAACCAGCAGACGGCGCTGTGCACGCCCGTGGCCGTTGGGTCCAACGGCCTGGCGACAAGCTGCAACTCTTCCAAGCTGGGAATCGCCAACGATATGGCCAGCTTCCTGCTGGATGTGCCCTATCAGCTCGGGCGCGATATCAACACATATTTCCCAGCCCTCCGAGCCTGGGAGTTTTTCGCGTTCGGCGGAGACAAGTGGCAGGTCTCACCGAAGCTGACGGTGGACCTCGGGGTCCGCTGGGAATTCTACCCGCCGGCCACGCCGGCCTTCCCGGGCGGCTTCTCAAACTACGATCCGACCACCAACAGCCTGGTGGTGGCGGGCATCGGCAGCAATCCATCGAACCTCGGGATGAAGACGCGTTACAACTATTTCGCGCCGCGCGTCGGGTTGGCGTACCGGCTGACCGAAAAGACCGTCATCCGAGCTGGATTCGGCACCAGTTACACGCCATTTCCGGACAATACCTACGCGTATAATTACCCGGTCCGCGCGAATAATTTCTACACCAACGTGGGCGACGGATATGCCACGACGTTGCTTGCGAGCGGCCAGGCAGCAACATTCCAGCAAGGATTCCCGCTGCCCGTGCCGGTAACCATTCCCTCCAACGGGATCATTCCGGCCACCGGTTCGCTGCTCAGCAACAGCTTCGATGTGATCAACCTGAACTTCAAGAATCCGTACACGGAGACCTGGAACATAGCCGCGCAACAGGCGTTGCCGGGCCACTGGACGCTGGATGTCGCCTATGTGGGCGTTCACGGCGTGGACACGGTCGCGAACATCGACCTCAATAATCCCTTCAGCACCCTGGGGGGCGGCACGGCTAGCAAGCCGCTGAATATCCTCTATGGCAAAACGGCCAGTGCCACGCTGCGCTGGGCGGGATATTCTTCAAGCTACAATTCCCTCCAGGCGAAGCTCGACCGGCGCTTCGGCAATCTGGTCGTGAACACGGTGTTTACCTATGGCAAAGCGATGAATTACCAGACGGGCGACGATGGCAACCTGCTGTGGCTCATCAACCAGCGCCGTAGTTACGCGCGGGCAGATTTCGACCGCACGTTCAATTACAACCAAGGCTTCGTCTACCAGTTGCCCTGGGGCGTGGGCATGCACTGGCTCAAGAGCGGGCCTGCAGCCTCGATCCTCGGGAACTGGCAGCTCTCCGGCGGAGTGTCGGTGTTGAGCGGAACCCCCTTTTATATCTCCGCCAGCGGCAGCAGCCTGAATACGCCGGGTGAAACCCAGACCGCCAACCAGGTCGCTGCGGTGCAGATTCTGCACGGCATCAATGTGGGCAACCCCTGGTTCAGCACCGCCAGCTTCTCGCAGCCGACGGGGGTGACGTTCGGATCTTCCGGGCGCAATATCCTGACCGGGCCGGGGCTGATCACGGTGGGCCTCGCGCTGTTCAAGAACTTCAAGATTGGCGAGCGCTTCAACATTCAGATGCGCGCCGAGACGTTCAACCTCACCAATACGCCGCAGTTCAGCAATCCGCAAGGTTCGTTGACGAGTTCAACTTTCGGGTACGTGACCGGGACGCTCGGCAGCGGCTCGGGTGCCGTCGGCACGGGCGGCGGCAGGGTGCTGCAGTTGGGAGCGAAGGTCACGTTCTGATTCGGCACGATCGCTGATGCGGAGACCGGCGGGGCCGGGCGGAACTCGCCCGGCCCCTATTGTGTGTCTTTAACCGCCAGCTCCGCTCCTCCAAACGCTACAGCATCAACTGGCCACCGTTCACCTCGATGGTTTCGCCCACTATATAACTGGCTGCGTCCGACGCCAGAAAGGCGATGACCGTAGCCAGTTCGACCGGCTTGCCCACTCGGCCCAGGGGAATTCCCTTGACGAAATTGGCCATCATTTCGGGGGTTGAAAACACCTCATGAAACGGCGTATCGATCACTCCGGGTGATACGGCGTTCACCCGGACCCCGTGGGGCGCCAGCTCCTTGGCCAGCGACTTGGTGAACGCGATCAGGCCGGCCTTGGCGGTGGAGTAAGGCCCCGCGCCAGGGCCCCCGCCGTTTCTGCCGGCAATCGAAGCCACGTTGATGATAGCGCCCTCCTTGCGCTCGACCATGCCCGGCACGGCCGCCTGTGAGCAGATGACGGCGCTCTTGAGATTGAGATCCATCACCTCATCCCAGTTCTCTTCGGTTACGTCGCGAATGGAGATGCGCTGCACCAGCGAGCCCGCATTGTTGACCAGAATGCCAATCGGACCCGCCGCCTCCGCGGCGCGCTGGACCAGTGAGCGAGCCTCCTCGGCTTTGCGCACATCGGCACGGATAGGCACGGCGGCCCCGCCCGCGGAGGCGATTTCCCGGCACACCCGCTCGACCCCTTCTTCGTTGTGGAAGTACCCGAGCGCCACTCTCGCTCCGAGGCGGGCGAGCGCAATGGCGGTGGCGGCGCCGATTCCCGACGATGCGCCCGTGACCAGCGCGGCCTTCCCCGTCAAGTCCATATAGTTTTGCATTTCAGCTCCTGTTTTCGATCGGCAGCCGCTGGATGGGGCCGCCCAGTATGAATAAAACCGCGGTGGCCGCCACCGGCAGTAAACCCGCAACCCAGAGAATCGGATTGTAGGAATGCCAGTGATCGACCACGAACCCGGTGGCCTGGATCGACAGCATCGCTCCGATGCCCGCCGCCACGCCACCCATCCCGGTGACGCTGCCCACAGCCTGTTCCGGAAAATAATCGCTGGGCAGAGTCTGCACGTTATTGATCCAGCCTTGGAATCCAAACAACACCACGGCGATTAACGCCAGGGCAGCCGCAGCGCTTTCCGCGCGTGCGGCCAGCATGCCCATGGACATACACAGCGTGCCGCCGAGGATGACGGCCTTGCGCGCGCGGTCTACGCTCCATCCGCGCGCGATGAGAAAGCCGGAGAGCCAGCCGCCGCCCAGGCTGCCGGCGTCCGCCGCCACAAACGGCAGCCAGGCGAACATCCCGATCTGTTGCAGGCTGAAGCCCTGGGCCTTATAGAGGTACAGCGGCAGCCACGTGATGTACAGCCACCAGACGGGATCCGCGAAAAAGCGCGCGATGGCGATGGCCCAGGCTTCGGGTCGGCGGAGCAGTATGGCCAGCGGCACAGGTCTTTGTGCCTCTGTTGGCCGGCCCTCCCGGATCAGCGCATATTCTTCGGGCGTGAGCTTGGGGTGCCGCTCGGGAACCTCGTAAAAGCTCAACCACAGGCCCAGCCAGACGAACCCCGCCGCGCCCAGGACCAGGAACGTCGCCTGCCAGCCGAATCGCAGATGCATCCACACAATCAGAGGGGTCGCCACCACCGAACCGATGGACGTCCCACTGTTAAAGATACCCATGCCGAGCGCGCGCTGCCGGACCGGGAACCATTGCGCGATCACTTTGGCGGCGCCCGGCCAATTCCCCGCCTCTCCCAGCCCCAGAACGAAGCGGCAGCAATCCAGGCTGAACAGGCCGCGGGCGAAGACGTGGGCCATTGACGCCAGTGACCAGATCACTACGCATACGGTGAAGCCGCGCTTCGTGCCGATACGATCGTAGAGCTTGCCGGAGAGACCCTGGCTGATGGTGTAGGCGATCAGAAATGCATTGGCGACGCCGGCGAACTGAGTAGCCGTCAGGTGGAGCTCGGTAGTGATCACTGGCGCCAGAACCGAGATCGTAAGCCGGTTGACGAAGTTGATGATGGTGGCCAGAAAGATCAGTCCGGCGATCCACCAGCGTAAGCCAGGCACGCCTTTGCTCAAGCGTCGCTCCCTAGCTGTTTTATTGTGATAACGTTATCATAAAACGGAACGGCCGCGTCAGAGAACCTTCTGGACACCAATCCGAACGGCGGGCTGTGCGGCCCCTATTTTTTCCCCGCCTTCAACCGTTCCAACATCCGGTGCAGCTCGGGATCGGGCTGGATGCGCTCGGCGGTTTCGAGGTGTGCGATCGCCTCCGGAACGCGGCCTGGCATCTGGGATAACGCCAATCCCAGGTTGATGTGCGCGTCGGCGTAATCCGGGTCGATCTGCAGGGCGGCCTGGAAATGGCCGATCGCTTCATTGATGCGGCTGGGCACCTGAGACAATATC
The DNA here is from genome assembly GCA_003152325.1 of Bryobacterales bacterium. GTDB lineage: Bacteria > Acidobacteriota > Terriglobia > Bryobacterales > Bryobacteraceae > PALSA-129. Next base: position 9,881 of record PLZX01000062.1, read on the forward strand.
ACTCCCAGGTTGTTGTGGGCCTCCGGATAATCCGGACGGAGACGAAGCGCGGCTTCCAGGTGAACGATAGCTTCAGACGCCCGGCCATCCGTTTTCGCCAGGTCGAGCCCCAGGTTGTATTGGGCTTCCGCCAGGTTGTGGCGCGCGTCGGCATAATCCGGATCGATGCGGAGCGCGGCTTCATACTCGGAGATGGCCTCGCTCCAACCGCCCGCCAGAGCGAAGGTGTTGCCGAGGTTGTTGTGCGGGATTGCCAGGTCCGGGTCGATGGCGAGGGCGGCGCGGAATTCGGCCATGGCATCCGGCAAGCGGCCGGGCAGCCTGGCGAGGGCGCTTCCGAGGTCGGTGTGGGCCCGCGCATAATCCGGCTTGATCTCCAGGGCAGCTTGGAAATGGGCAATGGCTTGATTCAAGTCATCGGGCGTTTCGGCCAGCGCGACACCCAGGTTATGATGCGCCAGGTAGTTTCCATCGGTTACGTCCACGGCGTGTTGAAAGAGCGTGCGGCTGTCGTGCCAGTATCCCGTTTGCACCCAGGTGAGCGCAACGCAACCGGCGCAGGCAGCGACTGCCAGCGCTGCCACGGCTGGTTTGGCGCGCCCCACACGGCCGAGACGATCCGCGGCGCCCCACGCCAGCATGATGGTCAGGCCGATCATGGGGACGTAGGTATAGCGGTCCGCGCGCGCC
>PLZX01000350.1 GCA_003152325.1 Bryobacterales bacterium
TCCCCCTCTGCACCTGGAGCGACGCACACCCCGGCTGGTGGACCACCGCCGACTGGCTGCTGATGTGAACTCCGTGACTCATCCGACGGCGGTCCGCAGCAGGCTCAGGATTTCTTCCACGGAATCGAGCCGCGACTGATCGAACCCCTCCGAAAAGTCGATACCAAAGCGCTCCTCGAGGAAGACCACGATCTCCAGCACATCCAAGGACTGGAAGCGCCCGCTGAGGATCAGGGAGTCGGTGTCGGTGAATCCGCGGGTATCATGATTCTTCTCGAGGATCTGCCGCAGTAACTGGCGGATGGTTTCTCGTGTGTCGTCCATATTGATTTTCCTTCTCAAAACCCGAACAATCGTCCTACGAATACGAAGTGCTCGTGCAGACCGTATGTCCTGCCGGTGTCGTCGAAAATATGCAGGAAGCAATAGAACCCCGAGACGCAGAGGACCGGCACGAGGTGGCGGCGCAACCAGCAGTGCGGTTGATCGTCTTTCCGTTTGGCGCGCAACTGCGAGATGGAGATGCCAGCGCCCAGCACAAAGGTGTAGAAGAGATAGGTCTGGAAGCCGCCGATGGCGCGCCACCAGCCCAGTTCGCCAATGAAAGAGACGTCGCGGAGAAAATGAAAGATGGCGTTGCCGGCGCAGGCGGCCATCATCGTAGCGGTGGCCATGCGCAGCCGCGGATGTTTCTTGAAATAGCGGAGGTAGGTGGGATAGAAAAACATGTCCACCAACAACTCCTTGAAGTAGTAATAGAAGCGATTCCAGAACTCGGCCAGGGTGCGGGACGCGAGCGGCCGGTAGGTATTGCGCAACGCGCGGAATCCGGCCATGCGCGCACAGGCCACTATCTGATGTCCCCAAATGCTCATTTCCAGCAGGCTCGACAAGAAGGCGGCCACCAGGCTCAGACAGTTCCAATACCAGCGAAAAGGATGGCCCGCAACACTGCTGCCGAAGGCTGCTGCAAACTCCGGAATGCCCAGCTTACGATAGGTGACGTACCCGAACCAGACGTAGACCACCTTCAGAAGCAGGGCCCAGATCAGCAGTTTCAGGCCTTTGATTTGGGTCACAGCGAGTTCGTCGGCGCTATGCGCCTCGATTCTACGGAGGTAGGCAGCACCCTTGGCTATGGGAGTGCCGGAACTCGTGCTCGCCATCCAGGCAGGCCGCCAGAGCCCGGCTTGCAGAGGCACAGAATCGCGATCGCGGGAATCGCGGTCGGTGAGGGTGTAACAGAAGAACCAGAGCATGCGGCCGATTGCCAGGACGGCGGTCCAGGCCGCCACGCGGCCCCAACCAGTGAGCGGGGCCATCGACACCGCGGCCAGGAGAGCACAGAAGGACAAAACGGCAGCCATCACGGGACGGCGTGCCACCAGGCGCCGGGGAAACCGAAAAGCCAACGCGGCCAAGCCCGCTAGCAGTAGAAAGACGGCCGCGATGACGAGGCGTATGAGGAACTCCGGCAGGTGCGCCAGCCCCTCCTGGGCGGCCAGCCGGCCGAGGAAAGGAAGGTCAAGCCAGCCCGGAAGCGCGAGGGCGAGCACAATGCCGCACACACTCACCACCCGGCGTCGGTGGCGGGGGAAGGCTGTCGTGAGGGCGAGAAATGCGGCAATGGCCGGCCACTGGCTGCTGAACAAGGTCAGCAGAAGCGCGAACACTGTCAGCAGCGCCCACTGCCCCGCCGGCCGTTTACAGCCTGCTACCAGTCGTGGGGACTGTTCCAGGCTGGGGATCAGCCTGATCATCACGCCGCTGATCCGTGACCGATGGCCGCATCATCCAGATACCGTGCGAGCGCACGCCGATCGATTTTGCCGCTAGAGCCGAGCGGCAGGAAATCGAGGTCGATGATGCGCCGGGGCACCATGTAAGCAGGCAGAACGCGACGCAACGCCTCTTGGAGTTGCGCGGACGGAATCGCGACCCCGCTGGTGAAGGCTACGATACCGGCGGCCATGCCGTCCTGGATCGGCCACGCGACGGCGGCCACATTTTCGGATCCTGAGATGCCGCGTAGGTGAGCCTCGACTTCCTCCAGTTCGACGCGCTGGCCCAGGACCTTGACCTGGTGGTCGATCCGGCCGCGGTGATGGAAGATGCCGCGCTCATCCTGAAAGGCGAGATCGCCGGTGAGATACCAGGTCTTGCCACCGATGGTGGGAAAGCAGCGACGGGTCAAATCAGGCTCCTCGTAGTAGCCTTTGGCGAGTTGACCTCCGGCGATGGCGAGCTGCCCTTCGCGGCCGGGTGGCAGGAAGGCGAGCAACTCATCGAGGATGGCTGCTTCCAGGCCAGGCAGTGGCAGGCCACTGGGCACGGTGTCTCGGCCGGAAGCCGGAGGAAAATCCGGGCCAACCGTCGCGCCTAGGCAGTAGACGGTCGCCTCCGTCGGGCCATAAAGATTTTCGACCACGCTGAAAGGAGCAGCGGTCTGCCATGCCTCGGCTAGCGCAATCGGCAGAGCCTCACCGGCAAAGACACTATAGCGGAGTGAGGGAAACGCGCCCGGCTTGAGCATCTTCATCCGCCGCATGAAGGCAGCGATGGATGGAACCGCCGACCAGATTGTGAGTCTGTGATCCGCGATGAATCGGGCCGGCGCCATCAACTGGTTGGCGGGAATCACGTAGACGGAAGCTCCCGCACCCCATGCGCCGAACATCTCGAACACGCTGACGTCGAAGGTCAATTCGGACGTCTGCGACACACGGTCGGACGGGACCGGGCGGAAGCGAGGACACATGGCGCCGAGAAACTGGGCCACGCTGCCAAGCGCTATCATGACACCCTTCGGCACACCGGTGGTTCCGGATGTGAACAGAATATAGGCGAGGTCGTCCGATTTGCGTTCGACCGGAGCGGGCAGGCGAGCGGCGGGAAGCGAGTCCAGGCGACCGGAAAGATCGAGAATCAGCCGCGGCGCGACGGCTCTAACATCGGGCGTCAAGCGAGCCAGGCCAATTTCGTCGACGATCAGGGCGTCGAGGCCAACCATCTTGAAGATGCGGGCAAGCCTTTCGTCGGGCAGTTTCGGGTTCAGCGGGACGTAAGCGGCGCCACACCAGCAAGCGCCCAGCACCCCAACATACGCGCCCAACGTGCGCGAGCCGAAGACTCCTACTTTTTTGGCGGAGCCCAGTGCCAGGGCGGCGCGGGACGCCCAATCGGCTAATTCGCTATAGGAGTAGGGTGCGCTCGCGACATGCAGCGCGACGCGGTCCGGGTGCGCCCCGGCCTGCTCATGGAACGGTTGTGCCAAGCTGAAGTTCATGCGAATCTGGCAAGCCGAATTTAACAGAGAGAGGGAGGACAGGCTAGATTACAGATGGTTGGCGGGGCTGGTTATCTTTTGATAACCAGGAAGCGCGGGGACCGGCCTTCTGGCCGGCCGGGCTATTGCGGCACAACGGAATCCCAGGAACGGACAGTGCCGCTGATGGCCGATCTACTGGAATCAGGCTGCTGCGAATGGAAACAGAGTTGCAGATATGTAACTCTGAGAGAAGGCCATGCGGACTATCTGGCAGGATTTGCAGTTCGGCCTGCGCCTGTTCCTGCGCAGCCC
>PLZX01000160.1:0-187 GCA_003152325.1 Bryobacterales bacterium
CTCCCCACCAGCAGCTTGAACAGCGCGTCCGCGCCGTGCAGGAACATGACGAACGTCGCCAGCAGGGTGCCCAGCACCGAGCTCGTCAGGATTTCGCGGAATACGTATCGGCCGAGTAGGCGCACAGGCCCCTTACCGCTTTATGTCCGGCGCCGGCACCACCGGCAGCTTCGGCTGCTCCTCTTCC
>PLZX01000160.1:302-10837 GCA_003152325.1 Bryobacterales bacterium
CGTCCAGTGCCGCCGAAGAGGGAAAATCCATCTTGCGCACGATGATTCCGTAGGGCTTGCTGCGCGCCTGGATCAGCTCGAGCAGTTTCTTCTTCAGGTCCGCCGCCGGTATGGTCTCGCTGGAGCTCACAAACAGGTTGCTGATATCCGCGTAGTTCGCCGCGCCCGCCCCCGGCAGCCGCGCCCGCCCGTTCGAGCCTTCAAAGCCCTTCACCGGCTGTCGCGTCAGCAGAACGGCTTTCAGGACGCCCTTCTCCACCAAGCGTAGGGGCTTGGGTATCACGCCTTCGCGGTCGACTTCATACGAGCCGAAGAGCGGCCGGCCGCGCCATTCTTTCTGCGTTGGATCGTCCACCACGTCGAACGTATCCGGCAGCACGCGCGCGCCCATCTTTCCTTCCAGATCGCCCGCCGGAGCGGAGCCGCCGCGCCCGCCCGCCGGCCGCCGCAACGGCGCCAGGTTCTTGCCCAGTACTTCCGCGAAAATCTGCGCGCCCGCCATGCCTTCGAACAGCACCGGCCCGCTGTAGTCTTCACCCCTCGCTGCCTTGGCCAGCGCCACCACGTTCTCCGCCATGGCTGTGACACCGCGCCCCATTTCGGTTTCCGAAGCCATGTGCGCCACGTCCAGCGAGTGGAAAGCCACCGCGTCCCTCACGGTCATCCCGTCCGGCGACTGCGCCGTCGCCCGGGCGCGAACGTACGTGACGTTCTCCACCGCCTTCACCTCCGTGCCCTCGGAGTTCACCACGTAGTAGCCACCCTCGGCCGATTGCAGGTCCACTCGCGAGTCCTTCACTTGCGGAAACTTCGCGAAGATTCCCGACAGCTTCCGCACCCGCGTGGCCCATTCGTCTTCGTCGATCGCCAGACGTCCGAACGGCTTCACGTAGTGCACCGGCAAGGCGTGCGCGAAATCGTTGAGCTGCTCGCCCTGCTGGATGTTGCCCATCGCCGCGCGCTTGCGCGACAGCGCTTCGAGCGCTCCCTTGTACGCCGAATCCGTCTCCAGCCAGAGATACCGCCGCAGCACCGGATACGCGTTCTCCACCGGGAAAGCCTCCAGGTCGTAGCGCGACCCGCCAAATCCGCCGCCCGCGAAGTTCGTGTTGTCGAACTTGTAGTCGCCCACCCGCACGTGCACTTCCGGCTCGCGGAACACGTCCCGCCGCCGCGAAATCAACCCCCCCAGGTTTGCCGACACCGCGAACGAATCGGCTTCGTCCAGCACGTACTCCACGAAGTACGGCGGTTGCAGGTTGGGCAGGTTCAGCTTGCTCGATCGCGCCGCCTCGTCCCGCATCGCCACAATCACCGGGTCCGCCACCGGCGCCTGCGCAAGCGCCACCGCCGTCAGACCCACCGCCGCCGCAGCCGCCAGCAGGATCCTCATTTCCCCACTCCCTTCGGTTCCATGTCCGTCGGTTGGGGAAGCAGCGGCGGCCGGTCGTTCGACTTGGCCTTCTTCTCGATTTCAATCTCCGACACCAGAATCGCCGGCGACACGGCCGACACCGGCACGCTGCCCGATTCCGCGCCGCAGTATCCGTTGAAGACTTCCGGCTTGTCCGAGGTCGCCAGAATCTTCGCGAAGCTCGCGAGCGGCGTGCCCACAATGTCCGCGCCTCGCACCAGTTCGTCCGGGCGCCCGTCCGTGTATACCCGGTACACAATCACCGGAATCACTTTAAATGCCTGCAAGCCCGCGCGCGCCGTGGTGGTAAAGCCGCCCGTGATATCGCGGAAATACAGTCCATAGGGCTTGTTCTGCTTCTTAGCCTCTTCAATCAGCATCTGCCGCAGCCGCGTGTCCGAAACCGCATTCGTCGATTGCACAATCAGGTTCGACTGCCGCGAAACCACTTCCAGCCCCGGCTGCCGCCGCCCGTGCCCGTTCGAATGGTCGAACCCCTGGATCGGCGAGCGCGACATCAGAAACGTCTTCAGTACGCCCTTATCCACCGCCAGCACCGGCCGCGCCTTCACGCCTTCGTCGTCGTAGTCGTACCACCCGTTCAGATCCACACCCGCAGCCTTGCGCTCGGTCGGATCGAACACCACCGACAGGAAATCCGGCAGCACTTTCGTCCCCACGCTCTTCGTGAACGTCTGCCCTTCGCTTTCGTCCTTCTGCCGGTGGCCTTCCACGCGGTGCCCGAAGATCTCGTGGAAGAACACTCCCGCCGCCCGGCCCGAAAAAATCGCCGGACCCACGAACGGTTCGGCTTCCGGCGCATGCAGCAACGCCACCACGTCGTTGGCCACCCGGTCGATCGCCGCGATCAGTGGCTTGTCGTCCGGCAATCCATCCGGATCCACCGCTTCAAACGTCTCGAAGGACGACACGTCGGTCCCATCCGTCGCCTTCCCGGATGCCGAAATCACCACCCGCGCGAACCCGCGTCCATGCGCGATCCGCGACCCTTCCGTGTTCACGAAGTATCGCGTGTCCGTCATCGCCGAGACCGAAACATGCGACGTCAGCACGCTCGGGTAGTTTCCGAACCGCGCCGAAAGCTTGCGCGCTCGCTCGGCCCAGGCTTCCAAATCGAATTTCAGTTTGGGTAGCTTCTCCACCGTTACCGAGGGCGGCTCAGTCGAAAAATCGCCCGACGCGTCCGTCGCCGCCACCCGGACCTGGGTATTCGTCTTGATGCGGATTAGCCGCTCTGCCGCCGCCCGGTAGGCCCGATCCGTGTCCAGCCACAGCCGCCGTTTGATCGAATCCACGTCGTCTTCGTAGGTCATGGTCGAGCCCGACGTGAATTGTCCCGCGTTCCCGCCCGTGCGGTGATAATTGTCGAGTTCCGGCGCTCCCACCCGTATGGAGACGTCCAGCGTGCGGTTCTTCCCGCCGTTATTGACGTCCACCGTGCCTAGTGTCCCCGTCAGCGAATGCATCTCCGTCTCCGTAATTTCGTAACTCAAAAAGTACGGCGCCGGATCGGCCTTTTGCTTCAAAATAGTGAAGTTCCGGGTCATTTCCTGCGACATGGCGTCTAACAGGACATTCGGTTGTGCCGCCGCCAAGGCCGCTGCGGAGCACAACAGAGACAAACGGACAAACATTGAGGGGATCAAGTTTTCAGTCTACCATCCGCGGCCTGCACCCGTGGATAGCCGTGCGCAAAACCAACGGTATATACTGATCCCAGAACAGGAGGTTCANNTACTACCTCGTCACCCCCAACGTCAAGAGCGCTTACTGGCAGGAAGGCTGGGCCGGATTCAATCACGCCGCCTTCGTCATGGGCACCGGTGTCCAGGCTTCGCTAGCCGGCCCCGATGCCTTCGATCCCAAGGCCGAAGCCCAGGCATTCCGCGACCTGATGTCGCTCAAGCCCACCGGAATCCTAGTCTCCGCCGGCGATTCCTCCGACATGAAGGGCCCCATCAACGACGCCATCGCCCAGGGGATCCCCGTCATCACCGTCGATTCCGACGTCCCAGACAGCAAACGCCTCACCTTCATCGGAACCAATAACTATCAGGCTGGCGTCATGGCCGGCCACGTTCTGGTCGAGCGCCTCCATGGCAAGGGCGACATCGTCGTCTACTCCAATCCCGGCCAGGAAAACGCCGACGAACGCCTGCGCGGCTACAAGTCCGTGCTCGATAGCCACCCCCAAATCAAGATCGTCCGCACCGTCGATGTCAAAGGCGACCCCCGCATCGCCTTCGATTCGACCGAGGAGATCGTCAAAGGCAAGGCCATCCCCGATGGTTTCATCTGCCTCGTGGGCACCTCCTGTCCCGAAGTCGCCGACGTCCTCGATCGCCACAACATCGCGAACAAGGTCATCGTTGCCATGGACACCCCGTCCACCACGCTCGATTGGATCAAGAAGGGCCGCATCGCCGCCACCATCTCGCAGAAGCCCTACACCATGGGCCAATTCGGTCTGATAATGCTCGACGCCCTGCATCACTACAAGCTCCCCAGTCTGGACGCGAACTGGGCGCCGGACACCCATTCCCCGTTCCCCGCCTTCATCGACACCGGGGCCACCTTGATCGACCAGACCAACCTCGACGCCTTCCGCAAAGCGCAAGGCGCCTCGGCCGGCGGCAACTGATTGCGAGGCCGCAGTCCGCAATTCTCACAGACGTTCAGCGGTGGGTCAGTCCCCCGCCGCCTCGTCCGGCTTCGCTCTTTGCCACCAGCCCAGATCCTGCAGCGCGGCACGCACCTCGCTCCAGCGCGTCTTGATCACTGAGATCCCCAGCATCAGCAGGATCACCACCACCGCCGCCACCGCCGTCTGCCAGTCCGTCAACCGGCTCTTCAGGAAGAACAGGCCCCGGCCGTAGACCATTTCGACGTGCACCCAGTAGACCAGCAACGACGTCGTGCCGAACTGCCGCATCCAGCTCCAGCCGTCTCTCGCGCCGTAGCGCGTCCACAGGAAGGCCAGCGACACCAGCACCATCGTCACTCCTTGCTTGGTCAGCACCTGCGCCGGGCTGTTTAGCCAGAATTCCGACTTCGCATAGATGGAATACGGCAGGCTGGCGAAATACTGGCATGCCACGATCGTCGCGCCGCCCAAAATCGCCCCCCATTGCATGGCCCGCTCCATGGCTTCCTCCGGAATCACGCGAATGGCGCTGCCCGCCGCCATGCCAAATGCCAGATAGGCGCCCCACGGGAAGAAGCCGAACAATCTCTGATCGGGCACCAGGTATCCTCGCACCATCCACGGCAAGCCCGCCCAATTCAATTGCGACACCAGCGGGGATGCAAACGCGATCCCCAGGCCCAGCACCGCGCACAGCCGCACCCGGTCCGCCGTCCGGAAGAGCGCCATCACCGAAAGCAGCGCGATGGAAAAGCCCATGCAATTCAGGATGTCCACGCGGAACAGATCCTGCCACGGCGCCGGGATGCCGAAGATCCAGAGCTGTAGCCGGAACGCGAAGGCCAGAAAAAACAGATAGCCCGCGCGCCGGAAAGCCGTCGTCACCCGCGCCCCCGGCGCCATCCCCTTGCGCTCTGAGCTGTCCATCAGAAACGCCAGCGTCACGCCAGTGAGGAACAGGAAAATCGCCGGCGGCATCCCGCCCAGGAATTGCGAGAGGATATACGGGCCGCCGCTCCGCAGATCGTCGCGCAGGAAGGAATCCCACACGTGACCGTGCAGCATGATGACGGCCCCGAGGCCCCGCAACCAGTCAAGGTAGTGGAGCCGGACAGCGCTGGCCTTAATGCTCATGCGAAACCGCGTCGGGGATTACTTCCCCTTCAGCAAAATCTCCTTTTTGGTTCCTTTGGGCACGTCCAGGTGGAAAACCGAATCGGGAATTGTGGGATTCAGTTCAATGTTGGTGTACGTGATCAGCACGTAATCCTTGCCTTTTTCGAACAGCTTCTGCTGCACGGCGTGGCCGCCCTTGGCGGATATCCAGAGATCGATCCTCTTCCACTGGTCCAGCAGTTCAGCCGATTGGGGAGTCAGTTCCAGCCGCGTCGTGGCCTCGCCCGCCACCATCTCCTCGCCGCCCAGCTTCACGGCATAGGCCGCCTTCAGATCGCTCGAGCTTCCGCCGAAGCCCAGCGCCAGGTATTGATCCACCAGCGATTTCCGCTTACCCAGTTCTAACACCTGAATCTCACCCGGGTTGTTCGGGTAATACACTTGCACCTTGTTCCCGTTAACCACCGCCTGCTTCGGGTTGGTGCCCTGGATGTCCATCCGCACCAACAGTTCCTTCGGCTTTTGGCGCTTCACTTTGATCGTGCCGGTTTCGACATCCTCCTCGTGAATCACTTCCATGTGATCCACTCTTCGGATGTTCGCCGCCAGTCCCCTGAACCGCGCCGCTGAGGCATCGATCCGCGCATACACCGCCGCCAGCGGATCCTGCCCCGGTGCACGCGCACCAGTGGCCAGTAGGGTACCAATCAGCACGAAGAAAAATCGATAGCGCCGCATGTTGTGTATGTGTTAACCGGTCACGGTCGGGTCGAGACAATATACCCGTGCAATTCCCCTTCCGAATCCACCACCGGCTCCATGCGCGTAAGCGTCAGGCTGGCATTGCCGGCGCGGACTCGCAGCAGCCGCGTCAGCGTCGACACATGTTGGTCATCCGGAACCCCGGCCAGCGCGTCCCGGTCCACAAAATACTGATGCGTGCCGCGTTCCGACGGTAACGCCGAAATGTCGCTGGCCTGCGGGATGCGCGGCTGATCCCGAAACCAGTCGCGCGGCGTCAGGAACAAAAAGGCCAGGATGACTCCGACAATCACGTCGTACTGCCAGCTCCCGCGCGCATATTCCCAAAAAATATACTTCTTCATCCTACAGCCGCCATTCTATCAGTCCGCGGACTTCGCCCGCCCGCTACAGCACCACCGCGGGATGGTAGAGGTTCGGGAGCACGGCTTCCCCGATGGCCACCAGTTCGCCATCTCGCGTCACCGCCTTTACGTACTGCGCCGCCTGCTGCGAGCGAAATGGCGACGCCGGAAAGTTCTGCCCGTTCCGAATCTGTGCCGCCACCACATCGTCCACGTACACTTCCGGAAAGCCCGGCAGCATCTTCCCCGCCGGCACCAGGGCGTCCACCAGCCGCTCATCGGCCGCCAGCGATTCCAGTTGCGCGATGGTGCGCGCCTGGTCGATCTCGAATTCGCCGCTGGCCACGCGCCGCAGCTCCCGCAGGTGCGCCCCGCACCCCATCGCCTGGCCCAGATCGTGCGCAATCCCGCGCATGTATGTCCCGCCCGAGCAGTGGGCCCGCAGCCGCGCTTCCGCCCCGTCTGTCCCCAAGAGCGTCAGCTCGTACACGTGCACCTTCACCGGCTCCAATTCCACCACGATAGATTTTCGCGCCAGTGCATAGGCCCGTTGGCCGTCCACTTTCTTGGCCGATACCGGCGGCGGCGTCTGCATGAATTCGCCCCGAAACCGCTCCAGCAATGCTTCCAGTTCGCCTGCGTCCACTCGCACGTCCAACTGCGGACTGGTGGCCACGCCGGCCCGGTCGTAAGAATCGGTCGCCCAGCCGAACCGCACCACGCCTTCATAAATCTTGTCGCTGCGCGTGTAAAACTGCGCCAGCCGCGTGGCCCGCTCGAGCACCAGCGGCAGCACGCCCGTGGCGATCGGGTCCAGCGTTCCCAGGTGCCCCACCTTTTTCGTCTTCGCGATGCGCCGAACCTTGCTCACCACATCGTGCGACGTCCACCCCTCCGGCTTATCGACTACGATGACTCCGTTCAAAAGTCGTCCTTTTTGGCGGCCATGCAGATGTATCCCACCGTGAAATTTCGCTCCCCATCGAGAGAATCCAGAAATGGCAGGATCAACGCCGGCGGCACCAGCAGGATCACTGCCGGAATAAAACCCAGCCAGCGGATGCCCCCCGTAAAAAATTGTAGACCGTTCAGCAGCCGCCGCGCGAGCAGACGGAAATATCCGCCCGCCGGCCGGATCTCCGTCACTTCGAGTCCCGCGCGTTCCAGCAGGTACGCCAGGCCGTAGCGCGTGTAGCGGAAGTAATCGTGCGGCGCCTGGTGGACTTCCCACTCGTGCGGCGCGGCCACCAGCAGCCGCCCGCCCGGCTTCAGCGTGCGAGCCATCTCTGCCAGCGCCCGCGCCGGTTCCCGCAAGTGTTCGAGGGTCACAATGTGCAGCGCCGCGTCGAAAACTCCGTCGGCGAACGGCAGCGCCCCCAGGTCCGCCACCACATCCAGCTTGCTGTAGTCCCAGCCTGCGTCTCCCACCGCCAGGTCCACGCCGCAGTATTTTTGCCGTGCGAAATATCCGCCGTACTGCCCTTCTCCCGCACCCGCGTCCAGCACCCGCGAGCCCGCCGCCAACTCCCCGGCAAACGCCGCCACCGCGTCTTCGATCTCCACTTCGAAGTGCAGGATGTGCCGCCGCAGCGGCTTCGGCAGATGGTACACCGGCCCCGTGTATCTCATCGGCCNNGCGAGGTAGATCAGGTCCTTCGCCAGCCGCGCGCCGCCGCTCTCCGCCACACCCCGCACCCGCCGCGCCATGGGGTCGAGACCCGGCGCCAAGCTGGTCGCCAGGCCCGCCGGGTTATCCCGCAAGGAAAAATACTTGCGCCGCAGCACTTCGAATCCGCATTCCTCCAGCAGCCGCTCCACGTGCCGGTCTCGGTAGTCGAACAGGTGGCGCGGAACGTCCAGACCGTTCCACCGCCGTCCCAGCAGCCGGAATTGCCAGCAGCCCGCATTCGGCACTTGCACCACCAACCGGCCGTCCGCCGCCAGCAACTCCCGCGCCGCCGTCAGGTACCCCCGCGGATCGTACAGGTGCTCCAGCACGTGAAACATCGTGATCCCCGCACAGCTCCCCGCCTCCAGCGGCGCCCGCGCCAGATCTGCGCACACCGCCGGCGCCTGTTGATCGCGCCACGCCGTGGCCGCGGCCTCGCGCGAAGAATCGAGGCCCACCACCCTGAAGCCCCGCTCCCGCATCATCCCCAGAAACAGCCCGCCGCCGCAGCCCACGTCCAGCAGCGGACCGCGCGCTTTCGAACCCTTCATCGCCCGCGACACGAAACCGACATGGTCGCGCAGCACCAACCGCCGGTACATTTCTTCCAACCGTCCCGCCACGCCGCCATCCGGTGCAAACCAGTACCGGTCGGGATACGACTGCCGCACTTCTTCCAGGCTCGGCTGCGGGTCGAGGCGCGCGAGGCCGCAGTCCCGGCAGCGCACCACCACAAACTCCTTGGCCGTGGTGCGGTAGAGCCGGTCCGGCCCGCGGAACAGAGCCGTGGCTTCTGCCGAGCCGCACACCAGGCACACGCTCATACCGTCTCTTTCAAGAGCAACCGGTGCGCCAGAATCATCCGCCGCACTTCCCCCGGACTCATTTTCCGGATGCGTCCCAATTCCCTGCGCTTGCGCAACATCCGCGGCGTCATCCGCAGCGCCGCCAGATTGCCGCGGAGCATCGCCGCCGCCATCCGCAGCTTGCCGCGCAGGCCCGGAAAATAAGCCGTGTCGCCAGCGCCGCGCCGCGCCGCCCCGTACCCCGCCACCGCCCGCACCGCAAAATAATACGGATTCAGCCACAGCAGGCTCCACGGGAACAGCTTCACCGCCAGCAAAATCCGGTTGCGCTCGATCAGTTCCAGCCGCCACGCCGAATCCTTCCCCAGCGTTGAGCCGCGATGGTGCCGCGCCACCGCCTCCGGCGTGTAGATGCACTTCCATCCCGCGATGCGCGCCCGCAGCCCCAGCTCCGCATCGTCGCCGTACGCGAAAAAATCTTCGTCGAAGCCGCCGATCTCATCCAGCATCTTCTTGCGATATATCGCCGCGCATCCGTCCGGCCACAGCACTTCCTCTTCGCGGTCGAACTGCCCGGTGTCCTTCGCTCCACTCCCGCGCCCGCGGTTCTGCCCGTCCGGATAGATCAGATGTCCCACTTTATCGATGCGCTGCGGCTCTTCCCAAACCAGCACCTTGCTGGCGGCCATTCCCACGTTCGCCGCGCGCGTTACCGCGCGGTGGAGGCCCGCCAGCCACCCCGCTTCCGCCTCCGCATCGTTATTGAGCAGCGCCACAAATTCGCCTCGCGCCGCCGCGATCCCCTGGTTATTGGCCGCGCAGAATCCCCGGTTCTCCGCGTTCCGGATCACCCGCGCGCCGAACTCCNNCGGTTCCAATTGACAATCACGACAGAGATCAACCGCTTATGCTATCAGGGCCGCGAGAATTCCGTGCGGCCCTTCCGCCGCGAACGCTTTACGGCCTCAGTATTTCCCGTAGTATGATTGACTTAGAAACCCGAATCGCTTCCCTATGCCCCCCATCGGCGACACCCTCCGCCGCGAACGCCTCCGGCGCAATCTCGAGTTGCCGCAAATCGCCCAGGAGCTCAAGATCTCGTCCCGCTTCCTGCAAGCCATCGAAGAGGAAAGGTTCGATAAACTCCCCGCCACCGTCTTTGCCAAAAACTTTGTCCGCCAGTACGCCCTTCTCCTCGAACTCGATGGCGAGGATCTCGCCCTCCAGGCTCAGCGGCTGCTGGAAGCTCGCACCACCGCGCCCGAGTTGCCCCCGGCTTTCAAACCGGACGTTCCCGAAATCCCCCTCGACAACGTGAAACCTTGGGATGCCTCCGGCGTGAATCGCAGTTCCGGCTCGTCCTGGATCACCGCCGCCGCCCTGTTCGTGGCCGCCATGCTCGTCTGCTCCGCCGCCTATTGGTGGTGGGAACGGCCGCACCCACAGGCAGTGGCGCACGTCGTGCCGCCTCCCGCTCCCAAGGTCGTTGAGCTTCCCGCGCCGCAGCCCGCGGCCGCCCAGCCCGCCGATGCCGCACCCGCTTCCACCTCGGCGACCGGGAGCGAGACTCCCGTGCAGACTTCCGCTCCCCAGCAGGTCGCCGCTCCCGCCCCGCCCGCCGCGGAGTCCAACCCCAACGCGGCCGTGCGGGTTGAGATCACGGCCATTGATGCCGTCTGGGTCCGCGCGCGCGTCAACGGCAAGTACCTGTTCTCCGCCACGCTCCAGCCGAAGCAGACCCGCAACGTCGATACCGATG
>PLZX01000001.1:0-5957 GCA_003152325.1 Bryobacterales bacterium
GCACCCTCCAACAGGCGTCCTCCCCAAGTGTAATAGGCTCCGACAGGAAGCGTCAGGACGTAACCGCGCGGCAGCTTGAAAGAGTCGGCGCTGAGAAGCCTGCCCGCCGTCTTCGTGCCGACAATCGTTGCCAGCCGGTTTTCGGCCGCGAAGGCAGCGATCATTTCACTGGCGCTCGCAGTGTGTTCGTTGACGAGCACCGCAATCGCGCCGTGAAACGGTTGCGGTCCCAAACCTTCGGTCACGAGCGCGATGGATTTTTCAGCGAAGGCAAATCGCAGCGCGAGCGGAAGCAGCTCGATCTTCCGCATCGGAATTCTGCCAAATTTCGTCAGGTCCTCCCGCTTGAAACCGTCCTTAGCTCTCCGTCGCGTCAGGCTATAGCCGATAGGCAGCTTCCCGGGAGTCAGGTAGCTCATGAGCCGCAGACCCCCGATTCCGCCGCCCGGATTTCCGCGGAGGTCTACAACCAGTCTGTGGCAGGACCTTAGATCGCCTACCGCCGCGTCGAGCGCGTGCGCAACATCGATGCCGACCACACCTGGGAACACGCTAACCTTCAGCAGCCCCGTGCCGCTCCGCGGGATCGAGTGCGTCACGATCTGTGGTTCGCAATACGGCAACTGGCGGGACCGCGGAATTGGGATGTCAACGACAGTACGCACCTGCTTTCCATCAGGCTTGCGAACGACGACGGGTGTCTTCGTGCCCATCCCAAACGTTGGCCCTTCAGGTGGGCAGATGCTGACGTCGCTCACGGTTAGGAGCACATCACCACGCTCAATACCTGCAGCATGCGCCGGTCCAGCCATGTGCACATCCTGAAACACCCACCTTAGTCCGTCCTCGACCTCGCACCTCTGGAGCGTCGCCCCGATAGCGAGTCGAGCGGGAACGCGTCGGGCACTTCGGTGGAAGAACCCGACGTGACTGACTCGAAGCTCGCTGACGAGCGCTTGGAGGTCCTTCTCGAACTCATCCGGAGGGTCCCGCTGCAGCAACTGCTCCCGGCGCTGTTCCACGAGTTCACGCCACGGCTTCAGATCCCTGTTTGGATCGAAAAACTTCTCTTCAACCAGGCGGACAACACGCCCCAGGATTTCCTCTCGATCGTTTCTGTCGAGTCGCAGCTCACGGCCAGCCATCAGTTGAACTCCACAGGCGGAAAAGAATCGCCCACGAGAATAAATCCCGCCCAGTAGTACGGAACCGCATCCGCACCGAATCGTGCCATCAAGCTCCGCTTCGCTTCCCGCAGCGCCATTGCTTTGTCCTGGCCTTTCGCCAACTCCTGGTAAAATGTCTTCATTAACGCCGCAGTGGAGGCATCATCCGCCGCCCACTGGCTCGCGACAACACTCCTTGCACCAGCAATGAAGAAAGCGTGAACCAGGTTCGCTGTGCCTTCTTCCCCCTCGACCCGGCCGATTCCAGTGTCGCACGCTGAAAGCACGACCAACGACGCATTCAGATCCAGCGCAGCTATCTCCCGCGCTTGCAGCAACCCATCATCGGGAGATCGGGGATCGAGTCCCAGAACCAGAGCCGCTCGATCCGGATAGTTCTTGTCCGATACTCCGTGAACGGCGAGGTGCAATACCCTAAACCGCTTGAGGGGTTGCGCTTTGAATGCCGTTTCTGTGGCTGCCGTCCCGATCAGCAAGACGGACTTGTTTCCGGTCACCGTGCCGACCGCTTGAGCTTCATCGAGGGTGTGCGGGATCGTCTTGAGGCTCGCCAGGCGCAACTCCGACAGGCTTCGGGCCGTTTCGTCCTGGATCTCGCCGGGGTGTCGGGTTCCTGATGCATCCTGATCATAACTCACGCCGCCGACGATGAGTGCGGACATATCCGCTGCCTGATCGGTCGGACGCGTTCGCAACAGATGCAGAGCCGTACCCGAAGGTGCATAGGAGATCACGTGCCTTTCGACAAGATACGTCCCGCGTTCGTCAACAAGCGAGTCGAACGATAGGCCGTGAAGAGCGCCATCGGCCACGACGATTAGGCGCAACTTCCGGCCCACAACAGGGATTGGAGCGACCAAAGCAGTGTACAGGCGGTGTCCTGAAATCCGTCCGTTTCCCCTTGCTCGGATCTCCTTGAGGTGCTCGATCACATCCCTCTCGATATCGACACCTCGGGCGAGCTGCACAATAGCCGCTGACTCATTGGTAATCGTAAGGCAGTATGAACTTGGGTCGGTAAGGACGTATTCCAGCATGATTTCGTCGGGCCGTAACGCTTTCTGGAGTGTGGCCAGGCGAACTGGCTGCGCCCGCAATCGTACCGCTGATGTTGTCTTTCCAGATCCTGGCACAGCGAGCCGCTGCTCAGCGGCGAAAAGGTCATCAAGCAAATGCTGCCTCTGCTTCGCATTCTCGGTACGCAATAGCGCGATCTGCAGCGACGAGATTTGTCTTTCGATCGCGGTAGGCGGTCCCGACGCTTTACGCTCAGATCCCGGTCTGGAACGTAGCAGATCCGATGCTGTCCGTCCCCGGGCTCGCTCGATGATCTCGAATGCCTTCGCGGTGTCCCGGGAACGGTCCGTCGCCATTTTGAAGTACCCGATATAAACCTCGCTCATGGCGGCAACCATCGACCTCTTTGCCGCCAAACTCGGCGCGTTCACGAGCATGCCCTCGATAATGTCCGTCGCTTCGATGTATAACGCGTCCGCTTCCCGGAGCCGTCCACGGCTTGCCACGATGTCTGCCAGCAGGGCGAGATGGTGCGGGATTGAATACCTGTCCCCGACCTTTCGGATCGCAGCAAGCGATTGTACGGCCGCATCCTCCGCCTTGGCTAGATCCCCAGACCCCCTGTGCTCCTTCGCCAATTCCATCAGGGCCGATGCCTGAATTCTGTACACGCGTCCCCGCCCCGCTATTCCGGCCGCATCTTCGAAATTCTGCACGGCCTCCGGGCGCTCATTGCCTCTTGCATGCAGAATCCCTTGCTGAACCAGGAGTTCGGCTTCGTAGTCCGCAATTTGGTCTTTCCGGGCACGCGCGAGGGCCTCGTCCAAGGCCCTAAGCGCCTCGGCTCTCCGGTTCAGCCGAACGAGCGCGGTCGCCTTGCCGGCGTGAGCCAACATAGGGAAAGACAGATCGGGATTGGTAGCGTCGATCGCAAGGGCCTGATCGAGGTAGCGAAGGGCGTCTTCCGGCCGGTCCAGTTCCAACATCCCTTCGCCCACCAGCGTGAGATACCGGATCTGGGCTGCGACATCAGCGGACGCAAGAGCATAGAGCAATGCGCCGGCTACCAAATCCTTCGCCTTCGCGCTGTCTCCCTCAACGAACGCCACGACACCCAACTCACCTTTGGCCCTGGATTCCGAGCGCTTGTCCTTGAGGGACTGCGCAATCGCAAGCACCTCCTCCCAGTCACGACGCGACGAGGAAGGATCGATTTCCAGATCAATGTTCCCCTTCACAACCAATAGCCGCAGTCGCAGCTTGGCGTCGGCCTGGACGAGCGGATTCGAGAGTTCGCGATCGAGGTATTCGGCGACCTCGGTGAACGACATGCCCTGGACCTCCGCTCGAAGCCGGCTGATCTTGCAGTACAGCGCATTCCTTTCGTCGCCAGCCGCGGCGAAAAGCCTCTCTGCATCGGCGAAAAGCGGCCTGGCCTTGTGCCAGTTGTTCAACATCGCAAGCCGGTCTGCCTCGGCCAACAACCGCACCGCATCTGGCGAATTATCTTGAGCCCACAACCCGGCTCCCATCAGGAGGACCCGCAGCACCCGACCACACTGTCGCCTGCCGCGTCCAGTGGGTCTGCGAGATGTCACCCCGTTTTGGCCACCCGTAGCGTGCATTGACTATGGCCCCTTAGAATCTAATTTACCAGGGCCGCCGCACCAGAAGCACCCGGGGTCCTCACCGCAGCACAGATGTACGCAACTCAACGGCTTCGTGAATGTTTTCGGCAACCTCGGTGGCAACGTCAAAGCCCCCCGACTCCAATCCCACCAATTCAACTAGAACCTGCACGTACTCGTCGGCGACGGCCTGGAGATTCCCATCGATGATGTGGCCCAAGACGCGTTCCCAGTAGGGCTCGGCTAAATTGAGCCCGCGAAGCATCAGCGTCGTCTCCGGGAGATTGAAGAGCGCGCGAAAGCCCATTGCCACCCAAGCGGCCGCACTGAGTAGCGGCGTAGTAGCGAAAGCCTTGGACCAGCGCTGGCTCAAAGAACGCAGTGTGACCACTTCAGGCGAGGCAAGAGCGACCTTCGCGAGTACGTCGCCTAGATCCTTCGGGGGGTGCCGAGTTGGTCAGGCCGCTCGAAGAACCTTCGGGCAAGGTCAACGTGCTGAGCAAGGATCGTCTCGCCCTGCCGGCCCATCCACCGCCAACCCCAGTCACCGCTGCTTCCGAGCCATTCCAGTACAGGGACGAGCCGATGGCGGCCAAGTGGGAGTAGGGCTGCCCAATACCAGCGCTCGTCCACGGGACCACCGACAAGCTTCATCCCTGCGATGACCGGCTGGAGGATCTGGTTCACCAATTTGGTCACTTCGGCGGTAACTGCGCCAGCCGAAGGATCCCCCCCGCTGCCGCCGATTCTCCGCGCGATCTCAAGCGGATCGATCTCCCGCCACGTTGTGCTCGTCAGTAATGGTTGGTGGCTGGATGCCGGTAAGCGTGCGAATCTGCCCTGGCGAGAGCTGGACCATTGTCGCCGCGGGATCGACGGTTATGCTGCCTGCGCCCGCGTCGTGTCGCGCCCCGCGTGGAGACGTGCACCCAGATGGGTCGGCCGTTAGGTGCGTGTTGCTCAATCGTGACGCCCAACATGGTTACTATAACTGGTTTGGCTTTGACGCGTGCCCGCTTCGGCGCTGGTGTAATCAGGAGACCATCAGGGTTCTGTGCGCTCGGCTGCTTAGTAGTAGTTATGCTCGTGCCCGGGTGTCATGCGTGAGGCATCGTTTCTAGTGGTTGGGTCTGTGAAACGAACCAGTGCGTCCTGGCCCGGCAAGGGATGCACCTCTTCTACCCACGCCGAGCAGTCTGATTGTGGCCGGGGTGTTGCCGTGCGCGAACCGAAGCACCAGCACTGGATCCCCTCCTGTCCCATTGGCACTTCCGTTTCCTACGGAAGCGCAAGGCATGCCGGGGCGCGCAGCCTACTGAGCAACAGGCTCCGCCGTGGGGGCCTGTCCGGCTGCTTTGGCCGCAGTCTTCTTCGCCGCTTTCGCCGGAGCCTTTTTCGCAGTTTTCTTGGCAGTGGTCTTTTGTGTTGCGGCCTTCTTGGCGCCGGCTGGTTGCGCCTTTGCAGCTTCGGCTCGTTTGAGCGCCCAACGGCGCTTCGTAGCCTCAGAAATCGCACGCCTGCCAGCGGCACTGATCTTCCGCTTGGGTTTTGCGGGTTCCGATCTTGCCGCTGATTCCGGCCTCTTAGATTCCGCCTTTATAGCCGCCCATCTTTTTCTCTGACCTTCTGCCATACGGCGACGGGCGGCGGCACTCACCTTGCGCTTCCGTGTGGGCGCTTCCGGTGTGGCGGCCCCCTCGGTTCTACCACCGGACAACATGACCCGGAGTTCCCCGATTTGGGTATCTATTCGTCTTTTTTGCGACTCGAAGCCTTCGATGGCGGCGGCGATGATTTCAGCATTCAGTTTTGGTGTGGGCATAATTCGTGCTCGATTCCGTGGTGTTGCACGCAAGGATCATTGTACATCCGGCCAGCTACTCATTTTCCTTGATTCCACGACCTATCCAGCAGCTAACCGTTTTCTCCTGCCCATAGCGAATCGCCGAGACTCGGGCATTTCGCATTGAGAACCTCATGCCGCAATCGCCCGGTCAGCAGTCATTTCCGATTGCTTTCCTCGGGCTCGCGACTGGACTCCTTTCACCCTCGGTTCGACTGAACCACACTTCACGCTGAACATCCCCAAAAGGTCCTCAGCGTAGCCGCACGTGGTGCCCCTTTA
>PLZX01000001.1:6008-8286 GCA_003152325.1 Bryobacterales bacterium
CGTAGTCTCCTGGATTGTCAGCGACGGCGCGCTGTTGGCCTGCAGGCTGATCGTATTCAGGGAACCCCGCAACTTCTGCGTGTTCCGCGAGATCATGAACCAGACGAGCATCTGCTTCAGACGTTTCTCACGGTTCTCTGCTGCCTTGTATCGAGCCTGGAAGCGTTCAGCCTCGCGTTGAGCCAGTTCCGCTTCCGCTTTCTGAGCCTTCANNGATCTACCTTGTATCCGAACGCTTCTGCGTAGGTCGCGAGGGCGGTTTTGATGTCCTCCGAGATCTCACCGTTGTTCGCCTCGGCTTCCTGCTCTGCAGCCTCGACCAAGGTCTCCAAGGACTCGTCAATCTCGAACATGCTGAGTCCCTTGGCCACATCTTGGGCCGTGATCGCCATTGGTATTGCGCTCATGCTGCTTTGCCTCCCTCGATGCTTTGCCGTCTCTCGCTCGGTTCTGGCTGTTCCCCAAATCCGCGGAACAACTGTCGTTCGAGTGACGGGACATACGATGTGAACTCGTCTCCGGCCGGAGCTGAAGCGATCAGCCTGAACACCTGTTCCATCCGCGCGTCCATCAGATCCAGGAGAGAAAGCGCAAAGGCCTCCGGCAGCATCGGTCGCCGCAACGCGCCTTTGTCCAGGTCGCCGTGATGGCTCACGATGAAGTGTTGCAGAACGGTCTTGAGTTCCAGCGGAAACCCGGCGAAGCGCCCTACATGCTTCTCGAGGATCTCCAGGCCGAGCGTGACGTGCTCGATGAGCTGGCCCCGCGTCGTGTAGGCGAAACGAACACCCGTCAATTCCAGCGTTTCGATCTTCCCAAGGTCGTGAAGAATAGCCCCAGCGACGAGCCAATCCAAGTTGAGGCGGGGATAGTGGGCGGTCAATGCCGCGGCGAGGCTACACAGCGAAAGGACGTGCTCCAGCAATCCTCCCCGGAACGCGTGATGGATCTTCATCGCCGCCGGCGCTGTCTTGAGCCGCGCGCTAATGGAAACGTCGTTGATGATCGACTCCAGCAGTTGGCGGAGTGGCTCGTCGCGCACCATTGCCACAAACGTCTCCAGCTCACCGAACATCTCCTCGGGATCTCGGGTTGACGCCGGATAGAAATCAGAGGCGGTGTACTCCTGTGGTTCGCAACGTCGAATCCGGCTGACAATGAGTTGCGGCTTATCGTTGTAATGCTCCATCGCGCCCCGGACCTTCACAACGTCGTTGCAGTCGAACAATTGGGCAACGGTTTCGGGGTTGTCCCATGCTTTCGCGTCTAATTCGCCGCTTCGGTCCGCCAAACGAACCGACAGGAATGATCCGCCATTTCTCTTTGGGCGCAGTTCCTTTTCGATGACCGCGGCCAGGAAGGTGACCTCGCCCGACTGTGGCAGGTCGTTGATATAGAAACCCTTATTCTCCATGTGGTGTACCTCGGGAGGTGCCATCCGGTGGTGTGCCAATCCCTCTGTCGGAACCACCTCCGCATAGCCTTCTCTGTGTTGTGTTTCGGTTAGAACGCCAGCGAAAGCTGGGCGTCATTGTCATGACGGGGCCGACGAGCGGATCTCTGCTCCGTTAGGGCCAATTGGACGAGAGCGGCTGGCGCCGATTCGGATTGGGGCGGACACAACGGTGGGTCGCTCTCAGGCAGACACGGCCCATTCTGTGTCGGTTCCGGCTGCGCTATCGTGACGACATTCGTCGTTCCAAGCAGCCGGGTATGTTGCTGCTGGATTTCTTTCCACAAAGCATCGGCCTTTTCCCCGACGCCTTTTTGCGTCACCAGTTCGCGCGCCATCGCCGTCAGCATGTCGTCATCGTCATCGAGAGCTTGCAGACCCTGGTTGGCGAACTTGCCCTCCATGGCGAGTGAAACCAGGAGCTTTCTCCCCATCAACCGGAGACAGTTCTCCTGCATCGTGCCTGCGTAGGCCAAGAACTTCACCTTCACTGGATGNNGTAGGACATAGATGGAATAGCCGGACTCGTAGAACAAGATGGTCGGCATGGCCAGCAGATCTAAACCGGTGGCAACGAGCCTGGGATGGGCGATGCATACTTGCATCCCTGCCTTCACCTGACGTTCGTACCAGGCTTCCCGTGCTTCCGGCGGCACAGCAGTGGTCAGAACTTCGACGCGAATGCCCTCGCGGCTCAAGATATTCTTCAGTCGCTGAGTGACGTCGCGCTTCTGCGTGTAGACCGCGAAAATCTGCACCCTTCTTCCCTGGTGGACCTCGCTCTTAACCTCTTCTACCAGCCGCCGTTCCTTCGCGTAAACGAAC
>PLZX01000381.1:0-38983 GCA_003152325.1 Bryobacterales bacterium
ACCACGCGCAGGTAGGGCTTCACGGCTTTGAAGCTGCCGTATTGCTTGCGGGCGTCGTCGTCGGATACCGATCCGGCGACGATCACATCCTCGCCGGGCTTCCAGTTCACGGGCGTCGCTACCTTGTGTTTGGTGGTGAGCTGGATGGAATCGAGCACACGGAGCACTTCGTCGAAATTGCGGCCGGTGGTCATCGGATAGATCAGCATGAGCTTGATCTTCTTGTCGGGACCGATCACGAAGACTGTGCGCACGGTGGCGTTGTTGGCCGGGGTGCGGCCTTCGGAAGTGCTGCCCGTATCGGCCGGCAGCATGTCGTAGAGCTTGGCGACTTTGAGTTCGGGGTCGCCGATCATGGGGTAGTTGACCTTGTAGCCCTGGGTCTCTTCAATGTCGGCCGCCCACTTGCCGTGGCTGGTGACGGGATCGACGCTGAGACCGATGATCTTGGTGTGGCGCTTGGCAAATTCCGGCTCCAGCCGCGCCATGTAGCCCAGTTCGGTGGTGCACACCGGAGTGAAATCCTTGGGGTGAGAAAAGAGGATGGCCCAACCGTCGCCGATCCAATTGTGAAAGCTGATGGGACCTTGCGTGGTGTCGGCGGTGAAATCGGGAGCGGTATCGTTGATGCGTAGGGACATAATCTCGAATTTTACGTTATCTGGCGGCATTTGTGTCAAGCGCGGCGCGAATCTCCCCCACCATGACGTCGGGCGCTTCCATCGGAATGAAATGGTTGCTCTCCGCCAGAAAGACTTCTTTAGCGTTTGCGAACCGCGCCGCGAGATCCGGCGCGGTAGGCGAGGCGGAGGGATCGAAGACGCCCGGCTGCCAGGCTTTGCCCGCGCGCAGAATGGTGACGGGCCGCCGGAGGGTGGCAATGGCGGCCCCGATGTCCGATTCCGGGGTGTTCGACTCGCGGTAGATAGACGCCTCCACCTCCGGCGGGCAGGCGAGCACGTAGCCTTCGGTACAAGGCAGCAGGGCGTAGTCGCAATAGTTCCGCACGACCTCTTCGGGCCATGCCGCAAAAGGCAAACGGGGGCGAAAGCGGTCGAACATTTCCGCGGGCGAAGTCCAGCGGTTGCGGCGGCGCAGGATGAACGACACATCGGGACCGGGCGCGCCGTAATAGTGCGGCGGAAAAATCACCGGGTCCGCCAGCACCAGCGTGGCAAACATGTCCGGGCGCAGGGCGGCGGCTTCGGCCAGCGCGTGCCCACCCATGGAGTGGCCGACGCCGGTGGCGCCGCGGAGATTGAAATGCTCCGCCACCGCCAGGATGTCTTCCGCGAACGAGCGCCATGGAATAGGCGGCGCCGGCTTGGCGCTGCGGCCGTGGCCGCGGAACTCCAGGGCCAGCGCGCGGCGGCCGGGGAATTCGCGGATGATGTGATCCCACATGCGGCCGTGAAAACCGGTGGCGTGCGCGAACAGGAGAGGCGGCCCAGCGCCAGGCCATTCCCAGACGGCGATCTGTATCCCGCCGGCGGAGACGAATTCGAGCTTCACGGCTGCCTCCCGCGCTTAAGCACGTAGACGCACGGCAGGCCCAGCAGCAGCACCGTCACGTAGCCCATGGCCTGCGCCACCAAAATAAAGGCCAGCGCGGCGTCTTTCGTGAAGCCGAAGGGAACGAGCACGGTGACCGCCACGAATTGGTAGATGCCGACATAACCGGGCGTGGAGGGGAGCGCGCTGCCTAAACCCATGGCGGTGACCAGCAGCATGGCCACACCGAACGACATTTCGAGCCCCAGGCCGCGCCCGCAAATCATGACGGAAAGCGTATCGCACACCCAGATGGTGACGGTGAGCGAAGCGAAGCCCAGGAAGCGGCCGAGGTGATGGAAGGCGCGCATGCCCAGCAGCACCTGGTCCACCAGCCGCAGCAGAAGCTCCCGCAGTTTTTGCGGCACCGGAACGCGTTCGATAATCGCGCGGCACAGGCTGCCGGTGTGCGGCAGCACGGCGATGATGAGCGCGCCGAGGGTTGCCACGATGGCGGTGGTACGGGAAACATCGGCGATCCAGCGCGGTTTAGGCTCCACGCCCAGCAGAATGATGGAGCTCCACAGGACCAGGGCGATGACGTCCATGAGGCGCTCACTCAGCGCTGTGGTGAGAACGTAGGTCTTGCTGAGGGACGAACGGCTGCTGACGATGAGCGTGCGGACCAGTTCGCCGGCGCGCGCCGGCAGAAAGGCGTTGCCCAGGTAGCCCGACATGTTCGCGCAGAAGACCTGGCCCAGGGAGAGACGCGCTTCGGCATTGAGCAGGATGCGCCAGCGTACGGCGCGCTGAAAGAAGGAAAAGCAAGTGAAGCAGCCGGCCAGCGCCACGAAGCCCCACCGCGCGCCGGAGATGGTGTGCCAGACGCCGCTCCAATCCACGCCGCGGAGCGAGTAATAGAGCAGGACGGCGGCGAGCGGTATGGCCAGTATCCAGGACCAGAGGCGGCCCTTGCCGTCACTCTTCATATCGCCATCATGCGCCGCTCGACTTGTTCACAGAGATAGTGGTAGAGACAGAGGTGCACCTGTTGGACGAGCGGAGTGCGGCGCGAGGGAACGGCCAGCAGGAAATCGGCCAGCGGCGCCAGGCTGCCGCCGCCTTCGCCGGTGAGTGCGATGGTGCGCATCCGCATGCTGCGAGCCTGCTCAAAGGCCGCGACCACGTTGCGGGAAGTGCCCGACGTGCTGATGCCCAGGAGCACGGCGTCTTTCTCGCCGTAGGCTTCCACCTGGCGCGCGAAGACCGTGTCAAAGGAGTGATCGTTGCTCCAGGCGGTCAGGACGGCCGGGTTCTCGGAGAGGCAAATGGCTCGCAAGGCGCGCCGTTCTTCGAGGAAGCGGCCCACCAACTCGCAGGTGATGTGCATGGCATCCGCCGCGGAGCCGCCGTTGCCGCACACCAGGAGAGGCTTGCCGGCAGAGAGCGCGCCGACGATGGAGTCGATGGCCGCATCCATGACGGTTGGGTCGATCGCGGCGGCAGCCTGGGTCAAGAGCGCGGCCGCTTCCGCGAGGGTATCGCGAAGGATCATAGAGAATGCCTGCATTATAGCTTGGTGTGGCGGGCGGGTTTTCCTCAAAGCGCGTATGGCATTATGGAGTTATGGCCGCGAGAAAAATGACCTGCTCGATTCCGGAGGCTGTGGCGAAGGAGGCCGCGCTTGCGCGGGCCTGCGAGATAGCCAGCGCGAGTGAGGACATTCGCGCGTTGGAACAGGAGTTCGACGCCATCTCCGGTGATATAGTCGAACCCTGGACCGTCCCGGAAGGGTCAGAGGGCATAACTGATCACCAAAGTTAACTGCGCCGGTAGCCCCATCGCCAGTCTTGTAGGGGGTGGTTGCACTAAGCCATAATCCGACATGCAGGGGAGAAGCCTCGTCGGCGGGGCTCTGCCTATTGGGAGAGGACATCGATGCTCGATACAGTGACGGGGGCCCAGACTGAAACAGGCAGCTCTTCTGTAGGGCCGGCGCGGATGCACGGCGCGTGCCCGATTTGTGCGGGCGCGGCCTTGAAGCATCTGTGGCAAGTCAATGGCTATTCGATCGCGCGCTGCCAGAACTGCTCCCTGGTCTTCGTTGAAAACATCGTCACACCGGAGGAGTTGAACGCCCATTACTCCGCTTGGGACACTTCTTACGCCGACGACAACACGGATTGCCTCACCTATTACTACGAGATTCTCCGCGGCCTCATTGAAAGCCGTTATCCCCAGCGCGGCAAGATTCTCGATGTCGGTTGTTCCGCCGGGCAGTTCCTGGAGGTCATGAAGGGATGGGATTGCCATGGCAACGAAATCTCGCCGCCGTTTGCCACAATCGCGCAACAGCGGTTCGGCGATAGCATCGTAACCGGGCTATTTGAAGACTATCCGTTGCAGGAAGAGTATTTCGACGTCATTACATTGCAGGATGTTTTCGACCACCTGAGGGATCCGATCGCCGTCCTGAACAAGTGCAACTCCATGCTGAAGCCGGGCGGGTTGATTGTGATCAAGGTGCATAACATTTCCTGCCTCTACGCGAAGGTGATGGGCTCCGGGTTCTATGCAGTCATGCCGCCGACGCATCTGTTCTACTACGACAAAGGCACTCTGGAACTGGCCCTTGGCAAAACAGGATTCCAAATGGTCGATTCCCGGTTCATCGCTCATCTTCTCCGGTTACGGATCATCTTCTACCGCCTTGCAAGTGGAAGCAGGCAGTCGCTGTTCTTCCGCATTTCCCGGTGGCTGGAAGGGCGCTGGTTGGGTGAAGCAAAAATCAAGAAGAATCTCCACGACATCATCACCGTAATGGCAGTGAAGAACCCGGCGTAGCTACTCCGCGCTTCCTGACGATACGGATTGCAGCAAAGCAGCCGCATCGGGACTGTCCGGCGGCAGCGGTTCACCGAAGCCAAATTCGAAATTGATGCGCTCCTTCTCAATCACCAGCGGGCGTTTCTGCACCTGGGTGTGAATGGCGCCAATATACTCGCCGATCAATCCCATGAAGAACAGTTGGATGGATCCGAACAGGAAAAACCCAATCACCACGGGCGCCATGCCGGCGGAGAATCGATTCCAATAAATCAGCTTGTAGACCAGGTAGCCCAACCCGGTGAGAACCGACAGCATCGAGAGGAAGAAGCCGGTAAAGGTGACGAGGCGCAAGGGCACCTTGGAGAGGCTGGTGATGCCGAGCATGGCGATCTCATAAAGATTGAAGAGGCTGTGCTTGGAGACGCCTTTCTTGCGCCGCGGCTGATTGAACTCGACCTCGGCATGCGGCAGGCCGATATCGGCGATCATGCCGCGAAAGTAAGGAAAGGGATCGTTGAACGAGCGGATGAGGTCCATGACGCGCCGGTCATAGAGGCCGAAGCCGGTAAACTGGGCGTAGGTCTGGACGTCGGACAGGCGATTGACGAGGCCATAATACTGGCTGCGCAGCCAATAGACGAGGCGGCTTTCTTCGCTGGTCTTCTTGACGCCAATCACAACGGGAATTCCCTTTTCCCATTCGCGGATGAAGTCGGCAATCAACTCGGGGGGATCCTGCATGTCGGCGGCCAGGCCGATCACGGCGTCGCCACGGGCCTGCTGCAAGGCGTGCATGGGAGAACGGACGGGTCCGAAATTGCGCGTGTTGGCGATCACCTTCACATTGCGGTCCACTTGCGCGATGAACTTGAGAATCGCGACGGTATTATCCCGCGAGCCGTTGTCGATGAAGATGTGCTCGTACCGGTAGCGCGGCAGAGACGCCATGACGGCACGCACGCGTTCGTAGTGCTCATGGACGTTGTGTTCCTCATTGAAGCAGGGAGTGACGATGCTGATAGTCTTCATGGCTGGCGCCTCGCTAATAGAGCGATAGGACCTCATTGCTCAAGTGCAACTGGTTGTGAATCTGCTGTTCGATTTCCTTCTGGAAGACGCGCGAGCAAACCAGAATCGGTTCGCTGCGTCCGCCCAGGCTGTCGGGAGAGACGATCGGGATATCGTTGAGCCGCTGCCCGTGGTATTTCGGATTCGAATCCACGAAGGCGCTGATGTTGACCTTGTCGAGCCCGCCGGTGGCGAGCAGTCGCTGGGTGTGGGTTCCGACGCCCCAGACGAGGATGGGCTCGCGGTTGCCGGCGGTGCGGTCGATGAGCTGGCGAATGCGGTGGTCGACGGCCCGGGATTGATCGATGTACTCGCGCAATCGCTGCTCACTTTCGCCGTCGCGTACGGGAGGGCTGACCGCGGCGCCGCGGTTCTCAAAGGCCGCGTGGACCGACGGCATAACGGTGACGTCGGTATACTGCCGCAGCACCTTCTCCGAGAACACTTGCTCGAAACCATGCGCGCGCATCAGGTTGGCGAGCGATGCGCCGGAGAAGAAATTGATGTGCTCCGTGGAAAACTGCTGGAACGGCGCATCCGGAAAATCGGCGAACTGGGTGGCGTCTGGCACGTCGAGATAGATGCGGGCGTTTGGCAAGAGAATCTGGTGCATGGTGCGCAGAGCACCTTCCAGATCGCGGATGTGCTCCAGCACGCCGACCAGAATCAGGAAGTCGAACCTCTCTTGCGACTTGGCGAGGTCGGAGACGCTTTGCGTGAAGACAGTGACGCCGTAGAGCTCCCGTGCCGAAGCGGCACATACCGGAGACGGATCGAGCCCCCACACATTTTGGTAGCCGCTTTCCTTGAGCAGCGCCAGCAGGCGTCCGGTGGAGCAGCCGATTTCCAGAATGCGAGTCTGCTTGTTGGGGATCAGGCCGCCGAGGGTCTTGGCCACATCCCGCAACCGCGATTCGTCGTTGTCTGACTCGCGACCTCCGCGGTGCTGGTATTCGTACTTTGAAAGGTCGCGGTAATACTGGTCGAAGGCTTCCTGCTCGGGGATGTCATCGGCAAAGGCAAAGCCGCAATACTCACACACCACCACGTCGTAACCTTGGATCAGGCATACGGTCGCGAATGCCTGCTGGAACAGTAGCCGTTTCCGGTTGCCGCCGCAAACCGCGCATTTCCTGGATGTCCGTACCATCGTCGTCTCCTCGCTTATCCTTCACTAATCGGCGGCACAATCATGTTGGCGAGGAATTCCTCGCGGTCGAGCAGCGGCCACATGTCTTCCATGGGTCTCGAAACCATGCTTCCATCGGGACGCATGATAGACGTGGCACGGGGCGCCACCGGCTGGTCCGCGGCGGTGCGAACGGCGCATACCACGGGCCCGTCGTGATCGAGCGCCTCGCGAATTTTCTCGTGAAGATCGCGATGACCGTGGATCTCCACTGCCCTAATTCCATACGCTTGCGCCACCGGCATGAGTTCGGGCAGGGTCAGGTGGCTGGATGGTTCGCTACCGGCGTAGCGGCCCTGGAAGTGAGTCCGCTGGGCGGCCATGATGGAGGCGTAGCCGCCATTGCACAGCACAAAATACTTAATGGGCAGGTTCAGCCGGCGCACCGTTTCCAGTTCGTGGATATTGAGCTGGAAGCCGCCGTCGCCATTGACGCAGATGGTGCGCCGCCGGCCGCTGGCCAGGCAAGCTCCAATCGTGCCGGGCAAGCCCGTGCCCATGGCACCCAGGCCGGGCGCATTCACGACGCGCTGGCCGGCCTTGATGCGGAAGGCCTGCATGAAAATGTCGCTGCACGGGCCGGAACTGCCGGGCACCAGCAAATCATCCGCCGAGAGTTCCTCAGAGAGCACATCCATCAGCGTGTAGACGTTGACGACGCCGTCGGGTCCGGTGGAATATTCGGGGAGGACCACGGGGTACTGCCGCTGCCATTCCCTGCTCCGTTTCACCCAGCAGGAGCGGTCTTTCGGCGCAAGCTTCGTGGACTGGCGCAGGAACTCGGCGATGAACTCCGCGGCATCGGCGCAGACCGGCACGTCGATGGGCATCCGCAGCTTGGCGATTTCGGCGGGGTCGATATCCACCAGGATTTTGCTGGCGCCACGGGCGAAATTTTCGTGGCTGAAGGCCGTCTGGGGCAGATCGAGACGGGCACCCAGAACCATGACGCAATCGGAATTCTGTTGCGTAAAGTTGGCAGCGCGCTGGCCGATGGCGCCGGGACGTCCGGCATAGAATTCATGCTCATCGGGCAGAATGTCGACCACTTTCCAGGTGAGCAGCACGGGGATTTTCAGCGCGTCTACCAACTTGGTGACCAGGCCTGCCGCGGCGGCGGAGCGTACGCCGCTGCCGAGAAACAGAACCGGGCGCTGCGACTGGTTCAGCAGATGGATGGCTGCGGCTACCTGCTGCTGCAGTTCGAAAGGAACGACGTGCGCTTCGGGCGTGAAGCCCTGCAAGGCGGATTCATCCAGCATGGTGGCTTGCACGTCCAGCGGAATGTCCAGCCACACCGGTCCGCGGCGGCCATGCGTGGCGATGTAGACCGCCTTTTCCAACTCATAGCGAATCGATTCCGGATCGAGCACCGTCTTGGCGTACTTGGTGATGGGGCGCACGATGGACACGATGTCCACTTCCTGCGGCCCCATAGAGCGGACGCCGCGCGTGCCGATGAGGTCCGCGCGCTTGGCCTGCCCGGAGAGGAACAGGCAACTGGCGCCTTCGATCCAGGCAGCCGCCACGCCGGTGACGGCGTTGGTGCCTCCGGGGCCGGTGGTCACCAGGGCCACGCCCAAATGGTTGGTGTATTCCGCATAGGCTTCGGCCGCGAAGGCGCATGCCTGCTCGTGCAGGCAACACACATACTCCAGACCCTTAGCACGCCCCACCGAATCGGCCAGGTGCATGCAACCGCCGCCGGCGAGCATGAAGATGTGCTTCACCCCGGCACGGGCCACAAACTCGATTACGTAATCGGAAAGCTTGATCAATTGGCCTCCGCCACTTCGGCCAGTTGCCGCAAGGTCTCTTCCACCGTGGTCCGACTGCCGTTCCATGGCTGTGGATAGAGCACGTTTCGCATGCCCAGCCTGCTAGCGGCAGCGATGTTTTCCTGGCTGTCGTCGATCAGCAGATCGGCCTTGCCGAACCACCGCAGAAAATCTTCCTTGTTGGTGTCGTAGAGGGGCACGCCGTTCTCGAGGCGCGTGGGCACTACGCCGAAGAACCGCAGATAATCTCCGAAGTGGTGAAACAGCCACTCGGAGAGGTACGGGACGCTGTCCAACGGCCGGGCAGTGAGCGCGATGTGGCGGTGGCGGGCGCCGTGGCAACGGAACCAGTCGAGGATGCCGGCATTGGGCGCCATGGCGCGCGCCTTTTCGGAGAGACGGAATGCGTCGAGCGAAGCCAGGTACTCGGTCTTCGAAATGCCCAACACCTGGTGCGGCGGGTTTTCCAGGATGTCGGCGTAAGCCAGCCGGCACTGGGGGTGCGCGGGCAGCCACTCCTCGGCGAACCAGGTCCGCATCAGGTCATTGAGGACGTCGTCGATGTCCCACACGAAGGTCAGCACTCAATCCATCCAATAGCTGACGAAGGTCTTGCGGTTGACGTTCGCCTCAATAGTGGCGTCGATATAGAACGAATCGCCCTGCGTGTAGTATGAGGAGACCTCCTCGATCACCGTGCCGGTACGGGTGGAGAAGCCGTGCTTCACTTCCCGCGGGATGATGACGATGTCGTTGGCCTTCTTGGTTTGCTCGACGCCGTTCAGGTTCAGCAGGATCTCGCCGTGCAGAATGTGATAGGTTTCGTCCTTCTGCTTGTGGTACTGCTCGGGATGCGTCTGGCCCGGTAGCATCACGATGACCCGCTTGCAATACTCGCGGTTGACCACCGTGATTACCGTGGATCCGGTCTCAAAGAAATTGTCGATGCCGTAGTGGTGGGAGATCTCCAGTTCGCACTGTCCGGGGACTTTGACTTTGCTGCGCTTGAGCATCTTTTTGACTTCGCCGACGATCTGGTACACCTTCTTGAGCCGGTGGCACGCGCGCGTGTTGGAGGCGAGGACGGCGCTTTCGGCGGCGATGGGCGCAGTGGCGTAATACTCGGTATATTTGGAGGCGTCATTGGCCACCACCTGGCCGGGCGAATTAGGAATGGCGTAGAACACGCTGGCGGGCGTCAACCGCTCGCCGGGCCGGACCTCCTGTTTAGCGAACAGGCCCCGCTGCAAGTCGCGCAGGGTGCGCACTTCGAGCTCTGTGAATGGATAGCGCCGGTCGTCCGCGCCGCACATCGCGTAAGCCTCGGCCGCGGAAGTGAGCCATTGCCGCACCTGCTGCGGCGTGGCGGAATAGGCATTGAGCGCGATGGTGTCGGTGGGCAGGCCCACGTGCTTCTCGAAGAGGTTGGCGCCCATGCCGATCGAGATCTTGACGGCTTCGAAGTTATCGGGCCGTTCATGCGTGGAGTAGCCGATTTCGAGATCCGGGTAGCGCTTCTTCAGGAGCCGGATCTGGCCCAGGTGCAGATTCTCATCGCGCGTGGGGTACTCGCCGACGCAGTGCATCAGCGAGAAATCCTTTTCGCGGTGGTGGAAGAAGCTGACCACGCGGTCGATATCCTCCAGCGCCACGCCGGCGGTTGAACCGATGAGGGGCTTCGCGGATTTTGCGATGCGTTCCAGCAACGGCCAGTCGGTCAGGTAGCAACTGGGGATCTTGATGAAATCGTAGCCGTGCTCCTCGATGCGATCTACCGAGATTTCGTCCCACGGTGTGCAGATGGAGGTGAAGCCGGCCTCAACGATGGCATCCTTGATTTTCTTGTAGCCATCCCAGGAGATCCGGGTTTCGGAAAAGCGTTTGACGAACTTGAGGTCGAAGCGCTCGCGGTAAGCGGGGTGGACGAAGGTGTCGATGTCGCGGTACTGCAACTTCACCGCAAAGTGGAACGGAAAGCCCTCCGTCGCCTCACGCATGGCCTGGACGATCTTGCAGCCGTGCTCGACGCTGCCCATGTGGTTGTTGGCCATCTCGAAAATGAACAATGGCCGTCGATTCAGATCTTTCATCGCTGCTCCTCAAAACTCATCACGGTTCTCTTGAAGCCTTCGGCCAGGCTGGTGGTGGGCCGCCAGCCCAGGCCGCGCAGTTTGGTGGTGTCCAGAGAGCCGCGGTTGACTTTGCTCCTGATGTATCCGGCGGGAGCGGGTTTGGTATCGAACCGGGCGGACAGCGCCCGTTCGGGGAATAGCTGCACCAGCAGCCGCGCCAGGTCGCCGACGCTGATTTCACAACTTTCGTTGCCTACGTTGTAGGCTTGCCCACGCTCGCCTTTCAGCAGAACGGTAAAGAACGCCAATGCGGCGTCGGCCAGATAACAGAATGCCCGGCGCGCCGAGCCGTCGCTCTTCAGCACGATGTCTTCGCGCCGCACGACGTTGGCTATGAAATCGGCGAACACGCGGCCGTCGTCCAGTGCCACGCCCGGCCCGTAAGTGTGGGTGGGACGGACGATTTTCGCGGGCACACCGTATTGATGGTTGAAGGCCGCGCACATGGTTTCGCCCATCCGTTTGCTTTCGCCGTAGCAGGAACGGACCAAGGTCGGGTCGAGATAGCCGTAATCATCCTCGCGGTTCGGGATCTTGGCGTCGTCCACCTGCCCGTAGACGTCGCCGCTGCTGAGGAACAGGAAGCCCTCGGAGCGGCAGTCCCGGGCGAAGGAGAGCAGATTGTAGGTGCCCAGGCTGTTGGCGGCGAGCGTTCCCACCGGGTCTGTGCCGTAGTATTTCGGACTGGCCTGGCTGGCCCCGTGGATGATGAAATCAACCGGGACGGGAATGGTGGCGGGCGCAGTCACATCCTGGATGACGATGGCGAAATCCGGTCGGTCCAGGAGATGGGCGAAGCGCCGCTGCGCTTTCTCGCGGTTGCGGGCCAAGCCGATCACCCGGCAGTTCATGGAGCGGTCCGCTTCATTGAGATAGAGCAGCGTTTCCACCATGTACGCCGGCAGGAAGCCGTTGGCGCCGGAGACCAGGATGGTCTTGCCGGCGAAGGTCCGCCACGGCAGGTTGGCCGAGATAATGCGCGCGACATCCGCTTCGACGATCGGGTTGCGATGTACCGGAGAAGTTACCGACGTCATATGAGGGTCACCACCTGTTGCGTGGGTTCGGAACGCTGTTTGCGCCCCACTGCGAAGAAATCCCGGAAGGTGTCCAGGACGTAATCGAGCATCTCCGCGGTGAGGCCGGGGTAGACGCCGATAAAGAATGTGTCGCGCATGATGGTGTCGGAAGCGGTCAGATCGCCATGCACGCGCTTCTCGATGTTGAGAAATCCGGGCTGGCGGACGATATTGCCGCCGAAAACCAGGCGCGTTTCGATCTGCGCGTCTTCCAGATGGCGGACCAGGCGGTTGCGGTCCACACCGGGCCGGACGGTGATGGGGAAGGCGAAGGGCGATGGATTGGCGCGCCGATCGATCTTCGGCAGAATCAGGTAGTCCTCATGCGCCAGCAGCCCTTGGAACAGGCGCTGGAAATTGCGCCGGCGCGCCGCGATGAAGGCTTCCAGCTTTTCGGTTTGCGCCAGGCCGATGGCGGCCTGCAGATCCGTCACCTTGAGGTTGTAGCCGATGTTCGAATAAACGTACTTGTGATCGTAGCCGCACGGCAGTTCGCCGCATTGCCAGCCGAAGCGCGTGCCGCAAGTGTTCGACTTGCCGGGATCGCACCAGCAATCGCGGCCCCAATCGCGAACCGAGCGGGCGGTTTTCTGCAGACCGAAACCATTGATGGCGATGCCGCCGCCTTCGCCCATGGTGATATGGTGGGCCGGATAGAAACTCAATGACGACATCTGGCCGAAGGTGCCGGCGAGCTGGCCATTGAAGGTGGCGCCCAGCGCGTCGCAGCCGTCTTCCAGCAGCCACAGGCCGCGGCGGCGCGCCACTTCGGTGATGATTTCCATGTCGCACGGGTTGCCCAGCGTGTGCGGCACGAAGATGGCGCGGGTGCGCGGGCCGATAGCGTCTTCAATCAGGCGCGGGTTGATGTTGTAGGTGCCCACTTCACAATCGACGAACACCGGCACCAGGCGATTCTGTAGGATGGGCGCCACGGTGGTGGGGAAGGTCACCGCCGGGGTGATCACTTCGTCGCCCGGCGCCAGCGGAGGCAGGCTCTCGCCGCCCAGTTCCCTGGCCAGTCCGGGTGCGCAGAGCGTGCTGAGCATCAGCAGATTGGCCGAAGAACCGGAATTGACCAGCAGGAAATCGCGGCAGCCGAAGAACTGGCGCATGCGCCGCTCAAAGCGGTCGGCATAGGGTCCGGCAGTCAACCAGAAATCGAGCGCCGAATCGGCCAGCAGCGTCATCTCGCGCGCGTCGTAGACGCGGCCCGCATAGGGGACGCGCGACTGGCCCGGCACGAAAGCAGGCTTCTCATGCGCCACCTGGTAATACTCCTGGACGAGGCCGAGGATCTGCTCTTTCAGCGCTTGCGCCTTATTGGTGTGAGGATCCATATCAGATCACCGCTTCGGCCAGCTCGGAGACCGCGAGCAACTCCCGGTACCAGGGGATGGTGCGCCCGAGCCCTTCTTCCAGAGTGAACAACGGTGACCACTGCAACATAAGGTGCGCCCGTTCCGCGCTCAAATACTGCCGCCGGATTTCGTGCGAGGCCTCATTGAGAACTACCGGTTCCAGGTCCGAATCCATGACGCGTAAGATCCGGTCGACTAACTCCAGTACGGTGACCTGGGTTTCATTGGAAAAATTGAAAGCCAGGCCGCGCAGCTCTTTCCGGCAGTGGAGTTTCTCCGCCAGCAGCATGTAGGCGGCGGCCCCGTCTTCCACGTAGAAATAGTCGCGGACGAATTGACCGTCGGAACGAACCGTCGGACGCTCGCCGCGCAGAATGGAACGAATGGTCCCGGGCACGATGCGGTTCCAATTCAGGTCGCCGCCGCCGTAAAAATTCCCGCAGCGCGTGACGGCCACCGGCAGATCGTAGGTTTCCGCGTAGGTGAGCGCGATCAGGTCCGCGCAGGACTTGCTCACATCATACGGATGCCGGCCCTCGAGGGGAGCATCTTCCGTGTACGGCAATTCTTCCTGTTCGCCATACGCTTTATCGGAAGAGGCCACCACGATGGACCGGACGCCTGGCGAGCGGCGGCAAGCTTCCAGCAGGTTCCAAGTGCCTTGAATATTGCTTTCAAAAGTTGAAACCGGGTTGCGGTTGGCGATGCCCACGATGGTCTGGGCGGCGAGGTGGAATACGGTATCGATTTCGTATTCGCCCAGGGCGCGTTCGATGGTGTCGCGATCGCGGACGTCGCCGCGCACCACTTTGACCTGCTCCAGCACCCGGGAGCGAACCAGTTCGCTCTGGGGAACCCAATCGCGGACCAGGCAGACCACGTCGGCGCCGGCGTCCCGGAGGCGGCGGGTGAGCCAAGAGCCCACCAGTCCGGTGGCGCCGGTTACCAGCACCGGCCGATCCTGCCAATGTCCGCCGAGGTTCATCGGGTGCTCACCAGGCGCGGGCGAACGGGAGCGTCCTGCCACAGCTTCCAAGGCGCGGCCTGCCGGTTCCAAAGGTCGTTCAGATGCTGGTATTCGCGGTAGGTGTCCATGGCGTAGAAGAAGCCCTCGTGCTGGTAGGCCATCAGTTGGCCTTCATTCGCCAGGCGTTCCAGCGGCTCGCGCTCCAGGATGCAGTCGTCGGCGCCGAGGTAGTCGAAGAACTCTTTCTGGAATACGAAATAGCCGGCGCTCATCCACCCGTCGGTCTTGGGCTTTTCGGCGAATCTCTGCACATGGCCCTGCTCCGCCAGATCGAGCATGCCGAAACGGGAAATCGGCGCGACGCTGGTGACCGTGGCGATCTTGCCGTGGCTCTTGTGAAAATCCAACAGCCGCCGGATGTTGACGTCGCTGACGCCATCGCCATAGGTGAGCAGGAAGGTGTCGCCATCCACGTACTTCTGGACCTTGGCCAGGCGTCCGCCGGTCTGGCAATCCAGACCCGTATCGGCCAGCGTCACGCTGAAGCCCTCTTCGGCATGATGGCCGTGGCAGCGCAGTGGCGCGGCCTCCCCGAGCTTCATGGTGAAGTCGTTGTTCATGGCCTCGTAGTTCAGAAAGTATTCCTTGATGGTGTTGCCCTTGTAGCCCAGGCACAGCACGAACTCGCGGAAACCGTAGTGCGCGTAGATTTTCATGATGTGCCACAGGATGGGGCGGCCTCCGACCTCCACCATGGGCTTCGGACGAAACTCGGTCTCTTCACGGAGCCGCGTTCCCAAACCACCGCACAGGATCACAACCTTCACGACTATCGGCCCTCCCGCGGCCGGCGGCGCGCATTCCTTTTCGCGCTGAAAGGAAATTATTCCGGTGATCCAGGTTGTTTGCTATCCCGTATTTGGTTGTGGAACTGTTGTCCACTAAAGTTATGGTTCCGGTTTCAAGCCTTGCGGGCATCGCAAGAAGCCTACAAAGCCATTGAAAACAGAGAGGGTAATCGAGGGTGGGAGATCTGTCCTGCGGGCCTCAGGGCTTCAGCCGGGCCCGGTACAGTTGACGGAAGTTAGTAAGCTCCACAAGATCAGCGGAGCCTCCGTCGGCAACGATCTTCGAGAGCAGCCAACCGGGCTTGAGAGGATTTTGGTAAAGCAGGAACTCCCGGCCCGGTGCGGCGAACTCCTGATATGGGATCACCTGCACCGATGACCAGGGCCGTAAGCCGCGCAATCCGAAGTCGAGTGCATCGAAGCCCATGTACTTGTTGGCCGCGGCATCATCTGCCAGGAACAAAATCTTTTTCTTGTACGCTTCGGGTGCATAGAGCCACATCTGCAAAAACAACTGGCCATCGGCCACGACCACTGGTCCCGTCTGCAGTGCTTTGACCAGGATCGGTTCGTCGGTCCACGGATGCCGCGCCGGTGGAATCTCCAGGGTGACGAAGAAGAGCGGCAGCAGTGAGACCCAGAACATCAGAAAACCCGGCAGCGCGCGTCCGCCCGCCAGGCGCCCGAGGATCATCGGGATCAAGATCGCCACTCCCGCCAAGGACAACAGCGCGTAGCGATCTGTGAACAAGTTGGTGACCATCATCCCTGCGCCCACCGCACAGATGGGAATCACCAGAAAGAGCGCACCCGCAATCAGTTCGTGATCCATCAGTTGGGGAGATGATCCCGCATCTTCCGGGGCATCCGGTTTTCCGTGCCGCACCATCCAGACCGCCAAAATAGCCACACCCAGCACCACAAAGCTCAGGGTGTGCTGCAAAGCGGTTTCCCAAAACTCCACCACCTGCTCCGGGTATGCGGGAGACCAACTGGGATGCTTGAAATTGTCCACGACGCGCGAGATGAAGGCCACCCGCCAGACCACCGGCGCCCCACCTGCTACTAAAGCAGCCCATACCGGCCAATCGATGCGCCGCGCGCGCCAGGCGCGGAAGGCTTCACCGCCGGCTAGCGGAAGGTAAACCAGAATGGCATAGTAATGGCACAGAATCGCACAGGCCAGGCTCAGCGCCAGCAGAACACAGGCCGGCAGCCGCCTGGAACTTTCCGCCGCCATCTGCCATGCCACCAGCGCCAGGCCGCAAAAGGCCAGTTCCAACCCGTAGGCGCGGGCCTCATAGGCGTAGCTGTACGCCTCCGTGGCGATAGGCAGCAGCAGCGCCACCAGCGCATAGTAGATCCCCACGCGCCTCAGGGTGAAACGATACATGCACAGGCAGAAGACCCAGAAACCCACGATGGCGGGCACGCGCCCGGCCACTTCGCCAGTGCCAAACCACTGCATGGAGAAGTGCGTCAGCACGTGCAGAAGAGGCGGATTGGCATCCATCGCCTGGGCTTTCTTCCAGGTGGAAGCGGCGTCCGGCGCGGAAGCCGCTATCACCGTTACTACTTCGTCATACCAATAGGGCTTGTTGCGGGCGTGCCCCATGGCGCCGACGGCATAGACCACCGTGAGCATCAGTGCCAACAGGTACTGATGCTTTCTCAGTAAGGACGCCATATGCTGCGCGTCCTTCTCCGCAAACAGCGCTCCGGAAGCAGTTGCGGGCGGGCCTCGGGCAGCTTGCATGAATTTTAGTTCTCACTATACCAAACCGATCTCTTGCGCGGAACACTTCGGCTCGTACGAGGAGTGCGGTTATAATAAGGTGCTGTCGTAATCTTCGGTGCCCTCAGGATGACGCGCTTTTTTCGGGTAAATATTCCCGCCACTTCGCTTGCGCTGTTGATATCGGACACTCTGCTGGCGACCTCCGCTTTCGTCCTGGCAACATTCCTTACCCTCGACGTCGATCCCCAAACCTACCTGCTCTACGATGGCGGCCTGGTTCACCTGATTCCGGTCCTGCTCAGCATCCTGATCGGCATGCACTTCTGCGATCTCTATTCGCAGGTCCACGTGCACTCGCGGATCGTGCTGCTGCAGCAGCTGTGCCTGGTGATGGGCGGGGCATTCCTTACCCAGGGCTTCCTCAGTTATCTCAGTCCCACGCAGCGGGTTCCCATTCACGTGATGGCCGTCGGGAGCGCCCTGGCGATGGCCGGCCTGTTCCTGTGGCGGATCGCCTTTAGCGTTTTCGCCCGCCAGATGATGGGGCGCGATACGCTTCTGCTGGTGGGCGGCAGCCCGCTGCTCGAAGACATTGCCCGACACATCGAAGAACACCCCGAGCTGGCTCTGGAGGTGACCGGCTATGTGGTTGACGGCCAGGAGACCGGCACTTCCCTTCCAGGCGGCAAGGTGCTGGGCCCCGTCAGTGCGCTCACCGAAGTGGTGCAGGCGACGCGCCCCAACCGCCTGGTGATCGGCATGTCGGAGCGGCGGCAGCGCATGCCCGTGGCCGAGCTCCTCGATCTGCGCTTTGCGGGCCACATCATCGAAGAGGCCTCCACCACCTTCGAAAGCGTCTGCGGCCGCGTCTGTATCCGCGAACTGCGACCTTCGCAACTGATTTATTCCGGCGAACTGGGTCCCCGCATGCAGACCCTGATCGTGCAGACCATCTCCAACCGGCTGCTCTCCGCCATCGGCGTGGTGGTGGCCTCACCCATCATGCTCCTCACGGCGTTGGCCGTGCGGATTTCGTCGCCCGGCCCGATTCTCTATCGCCAGGTGCGCGTGGGGCTCGACGGCGAACTTTTCACGCTTTATAAGTTCCGGTCGATGCGGGCCGACGCCGAAGCGGAAACCGGCGCCGTGTGGGCTTCCAAAGACGATCCCCGGATCACCAAAGTCGGCAAGATCATCCGTAAACTGCGCTTCGATGAGTTACCCCAACTGGTCAACGGTCTGATCGGCAACATGTCCATCGTGGGTCCGCGGCCGGAGCGGCCCGAATTCGTCCATTCCCTCTCCGAAAAGATCCCGTACTACCGCCAGCGCCATTGCGTCCGCCCCGGCATCACCGGCTGGGCGCAAATCAACTACAAGTACGGCGATACTCTGGAAGACACCATCACAAAGCTCGAATACGATCTTTACTACATCAAGAATATGTCCTTCCGCCTGGATACGTACATCATCTTTCACACGGTGAAAGCCATGCTGCTCTCCCGCGGCGCGCAGTAGTCGTAGTACTCGGCAACCCGTTCCAGGCAGCCGGCGGCTTGACACGCCGTGCACAGCCGCGTCAGACTTTGAGTTGCCACTTGGTTCTAACGGAGGAACTTGATTGAATCCGGCTCGCGCACTGCTCACGCTGGTTATCGTCGTGCCCGCCTTTGGCCAGTACGCCGGCCCGGCCATCCTGTCGCGCGGCGACGCCCCCGCCGCCATGGAAGCGCCCCAAATCAGTTTCCAGCCCTTCCTGTCAGTCAGCGGCACCTATAGCACCGGTCTCGCGGGTGTGGCCGTAGTCAATCCGCAAGGCGACCTCGCCAACGCCAGTTCGGCAGGAGTCACGATCTCCGGCGGCATCAGCGGATCCCATAGTTGGCGGCATACCCATATCGGCGTCGACTACCACGCCGGCTACACCATCTATGGCAGCAACACCGCCTATAACTCGTTCAACCAGGGATTGAGTTTCGGCCTCAGTCAGCAGATCAGCCGGCACATCAAGTTCAGCCTGCGGGAAGCCCTCGGCTGGTTCTCGCGCTCCAATCCGAACGTGGGGCTCACCCAAACCGTGCCCTTCGATCCTTCCCAGAGCTTCATCCCCACGAGCGACTTCTACGACAACCGCACGATTTTTTCCACGACCCAGGGCGATCTCGTCATTCAAAAATCCTCGCGCCTCTCCTTCGATCTGGGCGGCGGTTTCTTCATCAATCGCCGTGCCTCCACGGCGCTGTACGGAGTCACCGGCGAAGAGGCCATGGGCGATTTCCAATATCGGCTCTCCCGGCGCGCCACCTTCGGGGCCAACTATTCGTTTAACCACTACTCCTTCACGGGCATCCTCTCCTCGAGCGATATCCATGGCTCGTCGCTCACCTACGCGCTGCGCATAACCCGCACCTTAGAGTTTTCCGGTTATGGAGGATTCATGCGCGCCGAAACCAAGTTCATCCAAAACGTTCCCGTCGATCCCAACGTGGCCGCACTGCTGGGTATTACCACCACCACTGCGCTGATTCATCGCATCAACTGGGTGCCCAATTTCTCCGGACGGCTGTCCGAGACTTTTGCCCGCGGTGTGGCCTACGTCGCCGGTGGAGAAACCATCACCCCCGGCAACGGTCTCTTTCTCACATCCCGCGCCGCCTCCGTCACCGCGGGATACGGATACAGCGGCCTGCGCCGCTGGAGCCTGGGAGTAGCC
Source organism: Bryobacterales bacterium (assembly GCA_003152325.1). Lineage (GTDB taxonomy): Bacteria > Acidobacteriota > Terriglobia > Bryobacterales > Bryobacteraceae > PALSA-129. Next base: position 19,194 of record PLZX01000381.1, read on the forward strand.
GTCATCTACACGACTGCCCTTTCCATCGGCAACGTGAATGGAAGCTATGGCAACATCTCCGGTTCTTTCAGCATGAGCCGCTCGCTTTTTCACTCGCTCAGCCTGATCACCAGCCTCGCCGCCAACCAATACCGCAGCCCCGACTTCACCCGCTACAATCGCTTGATCTATAGCGCGTCGGTCGGCATCGGCTGGTCCCCGGGCAGCATCCCGTTGCGTATCTGGTAGCCCGCCGCGGATGCGCAGAACGTCCGCTTTCTCACAAACCGGTACCGCACCAGGGTCCAGAGCGCCTGGAATCCGTCTTTCGCCCGGATCTTCTTGCCTTCCGCGATGCCCCGCGGATTATATGAAATAGGCACTTCGTGGATGCGGCAGCCAAGGCGCCGCAGCTTGGCCGTGACTTCCGGGCAGAACTCGAACCGTGCGCACTCGAGGCGCACCAGCCGCACCACACTCGCGCGAAATGCCTTATAGGCCGTAGCCTCATCCGTGATTCCGGCGCGGTACAGGAGGTTGGCCGCCAGCGTCAGAATCCGGTTGGCCAACCGGTTCTGCCACTTCATCCCCGCCCAATTCCGCGACCCGTACACTACGTCGGCCCGTCCTTCCACAATCGGCTGGAGCAGCAGCAGGTAGTCGTTCGGATTGTATTCGAGGTCCCCATCCTGCACCAGGACGATGTCGCCGGTGGCTGCAGCGAGGCCGGTGCGCAGCGCCGCGCCCTTGCCCCGGTTGGCCCCCGCATGATGGACCACGACCAACCGCGAGCCGCCATATCGTTCCAGCAAGGCCGCGGTGCCGTCGGTGGACCCATCGTTCACCACGATGATTTCCTTCTCGCACCCTGCCGGCATTTCCGCACGGATCACCCGCTCCAGCACTGGCCGCAGCGTGGGGAACTCGTTATACACCGGAATGAGGATGGAAACCCGCAAGCGTCTTCCCTGTCCGCCATTTTACTTCTTCAGCACCGCCAGAAGGGACTGCCCGAAGGGCGGCGGCATCACCGCCTCCGCGCGTTCCAGCAGCGGCGCCACCAACCGGTCGAAGACCGCAATTTGCGCGTCCGATTGCGCCTGGCGTTTCCCCACATGCGCATTCACCCACCAGCCCGCCATGCCGATCGAGTTCACGTAGTGCGCCTTCCGCACCTGGAGACCCGTCTGTTGGGCCAGTCGCGCCATCCCGCTGCGGCGGTACCGACGGTAATGTCCCAGGTTCCGGTCAATCGGCCCATACAACGCCTCAAAGGCCGGAACCAGCAACACAACCACTCCGCCCGGCGACAGGATCGACGCCATCGCACGGAGCGCTCCGCCGTCGTCCTCAATATGTTCCAGCACGTTGACGCACACGCAGGAATCCGGCCGGAACTTCGCCAGCTCGCGGAACTCCGGCCGGGCCGTGTCGCACACCAGGGTATGCAGATTTCGCCGCGGCCCGTAGCGCTCCCGCAGTTGTTCCACACAGGCTGCTTCGGGGTCGAGGGCGACCACCAGTTCGCGATCCAGCAAGAGACCGGTGAGGTTGCCGATGCCACACCCCACCTCGACCACGCGCTGGCCCACTTCCCGCAGCACCAGCCGGCTTTGCCAGGCGAAGTAGTTCTTGGCCCGCGTCATCTGGCGCTGGTCGTCGAGAGTAAAGGCCGTGGATGGCTGCGGTACTTTGCGCTGCGGTGGGGATTTCACCTAACCGCAGTTTCCCACGCCGCGGGAGCTAGCGTCCTCCCCCCGGCGGCGAGGAACGGAGCGCTTACGGCTTCAGCCGGTACCAGGCTTCCACGGCGTCCCAATAAACCTGTTCCGAGTGCGCCTTGGTCCATTCGTCGTATACCGGAGGGTATTGGGTGGGGCTCGTTACCCGGCGTGCGTGCAGGCCCGCGAGGCCACCTCCGTACGTCTTCTTCCAGACCACCGCCCGGTCCCGCGCGCGCACTAGTTGCGCTTCTAGCGTGAGGCTCAGGTTGTCGTTGGTTTCCTGCGGGACGCACGCCGCCACCGGCCTGACTTCCAGGGCGAGCACGGCGTCGGCGTCCTGAAATGCGTCGGCGTCCGGGACCTTGGCCAACCCGTGGGATTCCGCCTTGACGATCTCCACCAATCCCTTGCCCGCTGCCGCAACGAATCTCCGGAAATCCACCAGCGCAATGGCGTCCAGTTGGATCTCGCCCACCCGCTGTAGCAGTTGCTCCGGACGCAGGAAGCAGGAACTATACAGGCCCGCGGGGCTCCATGCGGATGCGACCACCAGGTGAGGCCGCAGCGGCGGCGGAAGAGCAGTCAAGACTTCATCGATCCCCGTGCGCGCACCCGCGGGCGAAAACACCGCCAGACCATACGCCGTGTAACCGCTCGCATCGCGATCATCCACCGAAGCGCCTTTCCCGAGCAGCACGCGCACGGTCTCGGCATGGCCGTGCTGGGCCGCCAGCATCAGCGCCGTCCGCCCGTTCTTATCTTTGGCGCCCAGGCTGGTTCCCTTCGCCAGCAGTTGCTCCACCTTGGCTGTCTCGCCCTTGGACGCCGCATCCAACAACTCCGTTCCGGAGTCCGCCGACGCCCATACGGCCGCCAGCGTCAGACCGAACGCCATTGCCATGGTTCGCATGGTTAGTGCGCTATTCCGCTACCCCGGTAATGCTTAGGTTTCTTCATCAGCAGCAGCAGCGGAAGCATCAGCATAAAGACTACCGCCATTGCCAGGAACGTATCCACAAACGCCTGCATCGACGCCTGCCTCTGGATCATGCCCCAAATCGAGACATAGGCCTGCCGCGAAGCCCTTACCGGATCGGAGCCGTGCGCCATCATGGCGGCTTCGAGCGATTTCGTCAGCACCCTGGTCTGCGGGTCGAGTGCGGTCACGCGCGCTCCCAGCAGGTGTGTGTGCAATTGTTGGCGCCGGAACAAAAAGGTGGTGGCCGCAGCGATTCCAAAGCTGCCACCCAGGTTGCGCATCAGGTTGAACATGCTGGTGGCGTTGCCCATTTCCTCTTTGGGAATCGGGTCCATGGTGGCCGTGGTGAGCGGCACGAAGAGCATCGCCAGACAGGCCCCCTGGATGAATTGGGGCCAGAAAATATCCCAGTACCCCGCCTGGAGGTTCAACCGCGACAACGAATAGAGCGACCACGACGCCCCCACCAGCCCCACCGCCAGCACTTTCCGCGGGTCGAAGCGCCCCATCACCGTCCCCACTATCGGCATCATGAGGAATGAGCCCAATCCGCGCGGCGCCATCGCGATCCCCGCGTCCAGGGCCGGGTATCCCAGCAGCGTCTGCAGGAAAATCGGCACCAGCAGCAGGCTTCCGTACAGCACGAATCCGAGCACTGTCATCAGAAAGACGCCGGCGCCGTAGGTTCGATTCTTGAAGACTTGCAGGTGCACCACCGGATCGCGCGCGCGTAATTCCCGGATCACAAACGCCACCAGTCCGAGCACGGCCACCAGTCCGAGCACCGCGATCCAGCGCGACTGGAACCAGTCTTCTTCCTGCCCCTTGTCCAGCACGATCTGCAGCGCGGCGACGCCCACCGCCAGCAGCCCGATGCCCCAGTAGTCAATGCCCCGGTTCCCGCGCTTGATGTAGGGGGGATCGAAAATGAACCACCGCGTCATCAGCACCGACATCAACCCCACCGGCAGGTTGATGTAGAAGACCCAGCGCCAGCTATAGTTGTCCGTCAGCCACCCGCCGATGACCGGGCCGAGCATGGGCGCCACCACGATTCCCAGCCCCCAGAACGCCATGGCCTTGCCGCGGTCCTGCGGCGGAAAGGCCTCCAGCATCACCGCCTGCGAGAGCGGTTGCAGCGCCCCGCCGGTGGCGCCCTGGATGATCCGGAACAAAATCAGGATGGGCAGGGTGGGCGCCAGGCCGCAGAAGATCGAGGCGGTGGTAAAGCCGATCACCGCCGCCATCAGCATGCGTTTCCGCCCGAAGAAGTTGGCCAGCCAGCCGGTCATCGGCAGAATGATGGCGTTCGCCACCAGGTAGGAGGTCAGGGCCCACGCCGCCTCATCTACGCTTACCGATAAACTGCCCGCGATATGCGGCAGNNGACACGTTCACCACGGTGGTATCCAGCACTTCCATGAACGTGGCAAACATGACCGCCACCGCGACAATCCACGGATTTACAGCCGGGTGCGGTTGCGCCGTTGCGGACAATTAGAGGCCCCTCATTAGTCTTATAATGCCGCAAACCCGGCTCTTTCTCAAAAACGGTACACTGGTCTGAACTTCCGGAAAGGGACTTTGTGATGTCCAGCACCCAAGCGCGCACTTCTTTTTGGATGGCCACCACGTTCGCCGCCATCCTTCTCACTCTGATTTTCACCGCCCATGCCCAACAGCGCGGCGGCGTCACGAAGGAGCAACTCGCCAAGCGCAGCACCACCGAGCAGGAGTTGGAATCCGTCGCCATCATCGAACGCAAAGTCATGGTCCCGATGCGCGACGGCAAACGCATGGCCACCGACATCTACCGTCCCAAAGATACGTCGAAGAAGTACCCAATCATCTTCGTTCGCACCCCGTACAACTTCAATTTCTGGGACGTCCGCAACGGCGCGCCGCGCGATATGGCCACGGAGTTGGCCGCGGTCAAGCGCGGCTACGCTTATGTGGAAATGAACGAGCGCGGCCATTTTTTCTCGGAAGGCATATACGACATTCTCGGCGCGCCTCTCACCGACGGCACCGACGCGATTAGCTGGATGTCATCGCGCGCGTGGTCCAACGGGAAGGTGGGCACTATCGGTTGCTCCTCTACGGCCGAGTGGCAAATGGGCGTTGCCGCGCAGGGCAATCCGGCTTTCGCCGCCATGATCCCGCAGGGCTTCGGCGCGGGCGTGGGCCGCGTGGCTCCTTACTTCGAACAGGGCAACTGGTATCGCGGTGGCGCCGTGCAGATGCTCTTCATCTCCTGGATCTACGGCGAGCAGAACGAGGTCCGCCCCATGTTCCCGCCCAACGCATCGCAGGGAGATCTCATCCGCGCCTCCAAAATGTTCGACCTCGCGCCCCAGATGCCGCCCGTCGATTGGTCCCAGGCCCTCACGCACCTGCCGGAAATGGACATCATCAAAGCTGTCGACGGCCCGCACGGCATCTTCGCGGACCGCGCCGAAGTCTCCAGCGGCGGCGCCATGATCAAGCGCGCTCCCAACGACGCGGCCTGGTATCGCGGCGGCCTCTGGCACGACAACATGACGATCAACGTTCCGGGCTTCTGGTTCATGTCCTGGTACGACGTTTCCGTGGGCCCGAACCTGGCCGCTTATAACTATGTCCGCAAGACCGCCCGCCCCGAGATCGCCAAGGAGCAGTACGCCGTCATCGCTCCCACGCTGCATTGCGGCTACAAGCGCGCCACCGAGAACACCGTGGTGGGCGAACGCAGCATGGGCGATGCGCGCCTGGATTACGACGAACTCACTTATGGCTGGTTCGACCACTTCCTGAAAGGCGAAGACAACGGAATCCTGCAGAAGATGCCGCGCGTTCGCTATTTCACCATGGGGATCAACAAGTGGCAGTCGGCCGACACCTGGCCGCCTGCCGGCGCCCAGCCCATGACGCTCTACTTTTCAAGCGGCGGCAAGGCCAACAGCCTGAGCGGCGACGGCGCGCTCTCTACCGCGGCACCCTCGACCGATCAACCCGACGCCTTCACTTATGATCCGATGAACCCCGTGCCCAGCTATGGCGGCAACGTCTGCTGCACGGGCAACGCTGTCACCGGCGGCGCCTTCGATCAGCGCAAACAAGAAGCACGCCCCGACATCCTGGTCTACACCTCCGAACCCCTCCAGGAGCCCATCGAAGCGAGCGGCCCGATCGGCGTCACCCTCCACGTCTCGTCCGATGCCAAGGACACCGACTTCACCGTGAAACTGATCGACGTCTACCCCGACGGCACGGCCTACAACCTCGACGAGACCATCCAGCGCCTGCGCTATCGCAATGGATACGACAAGCCGCTAGCCTGGTTGGAATCCGGCAGAATATATAAGGTTGTGCTCCAGCCCATGACCACCAGCAATTACTTCCCCGCGGGCCACCGCATCCGGATCGAAGTATCGAGTAGCAACTTCCCGCGTTTCGACCGCAACCTCAATACCGGCGGCAACAACTACGACGAGGCCAAAGGCGTGGTGGCGCACAACGCCGTCCACCATTCGACGGAGTACGCTTCAGCCGTGACTCTCACGGTGCTGAAGCGTTAGGCGGTGCGGATCAGCCCCAGAGCTCGTGGACCGGATAAAACGGCACCGCGCCGGTCTGCGGGACATATTCGAAGCCGCGTCCCAGCGGGTCGTCGTGCCGGACGCTGGTCCAATCGATGCCCAGGGCGGAGTAAATGGTGGCCTCGATATCCTCGGGGTACACGTAGCGTTTTTGTGACCAGCCGTAAACCGACGTGTCCGAGCCGGTGGCGTTGGTCTGCCCCACCACCGTGCCGCCCTTGATGCCGCCACCCGCAAAAAAGGCGAACTGCTGCGGCCAGTGGTCGCGGCCCGCCGCAGCGGTGAGAGGTCCCACTGTGCGGCCGAACTCTCCCACCATCACGATCAGCGTGTTGTCGAACAGACCGTTGGACTTGAGATCGGTCATCAGCGCGGAAAGCCCGGCATCCAGCAGCTTGCCCTTGGCCGGAAGACCGGTGGCGGCGGCGTAGATATTCTGATGCATATCCCAACCGTCGTTGGAGGTGATCTGGATGAAACGCGTGCCCTGGTTGGCTTTCAAAACCTGGCTGGCCACCAGCATGGCGTTGCCTGTGCTGCTCGAGCCGTAACGCACGCTGTCGGCCGACGTGAAGCTGAATGCCGAAGTTACCACCGGGTTGTACATCATGCCGTTGGCGGCCGCGTAGAAATCCTGGTAGTCGTCCATCGGTTGCCCGTAGGGTGAACCCACCCGCAGGCTGGTGTCGATCGACTGCATCAAGTTGTAGCGGTTATTGAAGCGGCTCTGCCCGTCCGGATTGGTCGTGTAAGTGATGCCGTTGGCGTTCGGAGTAACTTTGAACGGCGCGTAAGTCGCCGCCAGATAGCCGTTGCCCACGCCGCCCGGGGAATTGAGCCCTACGAAGGTCGGGAATACCTGCCCCGATTTCCGTTGCGGATCCTTCTCGATCGACACAATGCTACCGATATTCGGCGCGATGTTGCCTAGCGCGGCCGATGGGTTGCGCCCGATCTGCGTCCACGTCTGCGCCAGCGAGTGCACCAGCGCATGCGACTGCATCGATCGCACAATCGCGAAATCCCCAATCTGCGCCGCCAGGCCGGGCATCAGCCCTGCCGGGAACATCACTCCGTTGAACGTGGCAGGCGCGAAACTGGCGGGCGTAACACCGTTGATCACCTTCAGATCGAAGGTGTCCGTATGGCTGGGCGCGCCGGCCAACAGAACAAAAATGCAGTTCGTCGCCGTGTTCTTGGTCGTGGCTCCCGAGTTGGTCACCACCGCATCGGCCTTGGCGTATCTTTGCGCTAGAAACGCCCCGGTGACACCCGCGCCGGCCATCTGGAAGAAGTTTCGGCGCGTCCAGTGCGGGCGGTTGAAGAACGTCTTGTTGCTATAACCGTGTTTCTTGCAGTAACAATTGAATTTTTCCTGTTCAGTCATGGCGTCCTCCTCCGCTAGTAATTGAAAACGAAATCGACCTTGTTATACAACGACCACACCAGATCCTGCACCGCCTGGGAGCGGTTGCTGGCCCCCGTGAGTAGCGTCGTCGACTTAGTCATCTCATCGCTCGTGGGATAGCGTGAGAGGATGGCCAGATACAGCGTGTTGACCAGGTCGGCATTCCCCAAGGTCAGATTTTTGGCGATGAGCTGGCTCGGCGCGGAGCCCGTGTACTGAATGCGCGCTTCCACAAACGGGTTGTTCATCAGGTTGAGCGCCTGCAGAATCGAGCCGTCTTCCTTGCGCGGCTGGTCGTCGCGGTTGCCTCGCAGGAAGCTGTCCAGAAGGTTACTGGCATTGCCGTCCGAGGTGGGTGCGTTGATCACGTCGGGCAACTGCATCGTGTAACTGATCGTGGCGGGGTAATACCCGCCCTGATCGGTGTACCCCGTCATCTTATAACTGGGGAAGGTGCCGCTCGATTGTGCCACCGCGTCGTGGACTTCCTCGCTCCACAGCCGCCGCACGTTCTTGCGGGCGAAGAGAGGCTCCCACGCCACGTCCCACTGGCCGTTATAACGGCTGGAAAGCTGGTAGGCCTGCGAATTCGTAATTTCACGCATCAGCGCCTTCATGCTGTACCCGTCCTGAATAAAGTGCATGGCCAGGGCATTCAACAGGTTGGCATCGGAGGGCTGCAGCGTCCACGGCGCCGGCGGAGGGCTGCCCGGGTCGAGCCGCGCCGGGTCGAATGTGTCCGGCGGATCCACGATCCCCATGCCGAAGAACTGTGCCCAGATGTAATTCACGGCAGCGCGCGAGAATAGGAAATCATTCGTGATATCGTTGGCCAGCGCGACTCTGTACCCCGTACCGGCGGTAGGCGCGGATCCGTTGAAAATATATTGTGGCGGCACGTAGTAACAAGGCTGGCCCGATTTGCATCCAGTAGGCGCGGTGCGCGTCGGGCGGTTACCCGTCGTGGTGTTCAGCGTGTAATCCAGCGTGTAACCCTTGGGATTGTCCTGCAGCGTCCAGAAACTCGGGTTGTTACTAGAGTCCTTCGTTTGTGCCGCTTGGGTATGAGAAAGGAAGGATGCCAGTTGCCACGCCTGGTAGCGCGTCGTGCTGGAAGCCCACAAGCTCAGGGTGTCCAGGTGGCCGCGTCCGTTGTGGCAGAGCAGACAATTGACGTGCGCCATGCCCATGAATGTGTCGAACACGTTGGCCGTCATCTGGTCCATGGCATCCTGGCTGGGACCGTTGCCGATGAACCCGCCCACCAGGTAATTGGCGGGGCCATCCTGGAAGGTGTTGGTGCTCGCCATCGAAATCAATTGCGTGGCCATCTGGTTATACGGCATGCTATTCGCGAGCGCATTGTGAATCCACAGGTAGAAAGCGTTCCGTCCCGACGCCAACCGATTCACGCTGCTGCTTGGCTTGTTCACCGTGTTCTGGAGCAGGTCGCCGAAGTACATGGTCCACTTGTCCACCCACTCCGGCCTGGCCAGCAGTTCCTCGATCAGCGCCCCGCGCTTGTTCGGCGTGGTGTCGGCTACGAAGCTGAGGACACGCGCCGGATCCGGGATGCGCCCCGTCAGATCCAACGTCACGCGGCGGATAAACTCCCAGTCCGTGGTCATCGGAGCCGGCGTGATGCCGTTGGCTTTCCAATCCGCCTGGAGGTAGGAGTCAATCGAGCCCGCCTGGTGCGTCAGACCGAAGGTCGCGGTAGAACTGCCCGGCGGCGGTGCGGCCACCATCCTGCCCACCAGGCTGGTCAATCCGCTCAAGGTGCGACCGTGCCGCGAAACCGAAGTACCGCCATTCAACCCGGTATATGCAAACTTATCGCGGTCCGGACCAAAGAAGCTGCAGTCCGCGTGGACCATGGTCAACTGGCCCGAATTGGAAACCGCGGGCCCATCCTGTGCTTTGGTGATTAATGCGCCACAGAAAACCAGAAGACCGCCGACCGCAAGGACCGGCACCCAACGAGGCTTTTTCATTTCACCCTCCCTCAGACGCTGCTGCCATTATAAGTCTTTCAACACGAGTGACCGGCCGGAGTTCCACTATTCTTTGGATAGCACCGTCCGGCACCGGGACTAAATTGGCCCCGGCGGGTTTATCATTTCGACATGGGACATCGTACGGGGTTCGTTTGGGGAGTGCTCACACTGCTGGCTGCAGCCATGCCGGCTCCGGCACAAACCCTGAGTAATCAGTCGCTAAGCGGGCAGTATTTCTTCCGCCACGTATCCTTGGGACTGGATGGATCGGGCAACCTCACCGATCCCCGCAGCCTCCTTGGCACCATGACTTTCGATGGGAAGGGTGGCTATACGTACATCGGCCAGCAGGTAATCGGCGCCGCAGCCGCTACCTCCCAAACCGGTTCCGGTACCTATGCGGTGGACCCCGCCGGCTTCGTTTCGCTCGCCAGCCCCCTGCGCAGCGGAGCCACCGTGAATGCGCGTTTGGGATCTTCGGTGGTGCTGGGGTCGACCACCGAATCCACCGACAACACGTTTGATCTGTTTGCAGCGATTCTCGCGCCCACGGCCTCCGTGGGGAGCGCCCTGGCCGGCCCCTACTGGGCGGTGACCCTGGAATTCCCGGGCGGCAGCCGGACCAACGTGCGCGATGCCTTCTTTAACCTGAGCTCCACTGTTGCCGGCCAGTTTGCCACCGTCAGCGTGAACGGCCATGCGGCCAACCTCGCGAGTGGCATTCCTACTACCCAGCAGGTGAGCAACGCCACCTATACCATGAGCACCGACGGCACCGGCAGCGCCTCCTTCGGCGCGGCTTCCAATTCCCAGCTCCTCAGCGGCAACCGTACTTTGTATCTCTCGTCCGATGGCAACATGCTGCTGGGCGGATCAACGGCCCCGGGCTCGCACGATTTCTTCATCGCCGTGAAGGCCGCTGCTAACGCCACCAACACCACCTGGAACGGCCCGCCGGACCACTGGGGCGCAGGGTTACGATCCGATTCCAGCGGCGCCCTGGGGTATGCGGGTGCAGTATCGGCCCGCGGGCTGGGCTTTCTGACCTGGACCAGGCGCTACAAGCAACTGGGCGCGGGTGCCTACGACTTCACGGGAGTGCAGACCTATTCGCTGAACAGCGACGGATCCGGAACAGTCCTGGCAGCCGGCGCGGGGTTGGGGCCGGTGGCACTGGGCGCCGGCGGCAAGACGTTTATTGGCGCGGTCGTCAACTCGAACGACACCGGCGGCTATGAGATCTTCTTCGGCGCCCAGATGAATGCCTTGAGTGGCACGGGCGTATTTCTGAATCCGCAACGCGTCTTGAATGGCGCCAGCAACGCTCCCGCGGGCAATCCAATTGCGCCCGGCGAATTCATCGCGCTCTTCGGCACCGGCATGGCTCCCAGCGCCAAGGTGGCCGCGCCCCCCTATCTCACCAACCTGAACGGCGTCACCGTTCTGATCAACGGCAAGTTGGCGCCGCTCTATTACGTCAGCGCCACGCAAATCAACGCCATCGTGCCCTATTCCACACAAGGGCCCACCGCGACCGTGGTGGTGCAGAACGGCACCAGTTCGAACACCGTGACCGTGCCGGTAGCCGTCACCGCGCCCGGCGTCTTCGCGCTCGATCAGAGCGGCACCGGCGCGGGCGCTGTCCTGCACGGCGCCAACAACGCCGTCGTTAACGCCGCCAACCCGGCCGTCCCTGGCGAAACCGTGTCGGTGTATCTCACCGGCATGGGAGGGGTCACTCCCCCCGTGGCGGATGGCGCCATCCCCGGCGCCAGCAACATCAATGCGAGTCCGGTTTCCGTCTACGTGGCGGATGTCTCCGTAACCCCGTCCTACGCCGGACTCGCCCCCGGTTTTCCGGGCCTCTACCAGTTGAACATTGTGATCCCCACGGCGATTTCGGTAACCGGACCTGTTCCGCTGGCCATCAACGCTCCCAACGCGTTCCACGATCAGGTCACTGTGATGGTCCAATAGCCGGCTCTCGCGCGCAGCCCGCGCTGTGATACGTTGTCTTCAATGACTCGTGCCATTCTCGTTTTCCTCTTATCCGCTGCGGCGTATGCCGCCGCGCCCTGCACCTCGGCTACGCCCGCCTGCACCGAATTCGTCACGCTGGGTGAAGGCCCATCGCGCGCGCTGATCTACCGCACCTTCTCGCTTGCCGAAAAGAATGACAAGATCACCCGCGCGCTGGTGGTGATCCACGGCGCCAATCGCGATGCCGACAACTACTTCCGCTCCTCGTTGGCAGCGGCCTTTCTGGCCGATGCGTTCGAAGACACCATCGTGATTTCGCCGCGCCTGGCCTCCTCCGCCGGCACTTGCCACGACGCGCTCGCCGCGGACGAGGTGAGCTGGAACTGCAATCTCTGGCGATCCGGAGGCGTCGCCGCCAGCGATGCCAAACTCACCTCCTTCGATTTCATCGACCAGGTCCTCCGCCAGCTCGCGAATCAGGAGATCTTCCCCAACCTCAAGGCCATCGTGGTGGCCGGCCATTCCGCCGGGGGGCAGTTCGTCACCCGCTACGAAATGGCCAACCGCGTTCACGAATCGCTCGGCGTGCCCATTACCTACGTCGTGTCGAACCCCTCCAGCTACGCCTGGCTCGATTCCACCCGCCCCATCGGCGAAGTCTCGAACTGCGCCAACTACGACCGCTGGCCGTACGGCATGCAGAACATTACCGGCTACGCCTCCAAGCAGACCGCCGAGGAATTGAAGAAGCAGCTCGCCTCCCGCCCCACCACGTATCTGCTCGGCGAAATCGACATCCTCCCCCTGGGTGGCTTCGATTCCTCCTGCTCTGCCATGGCCCAAGGTCCCACGCGCCTGGCCCGCGGCCAAGCCTTTGGCAGGCTGGTGAACGAGAAGTTCGGGGCGAAGCATGAAGTCACCGTCGTCCCGCTCTGCGGCCACAACGCCCGATGCATGTTTACCGCCGAAGTGGCTCTGCCGATTCTGTTTCCGAAGCAGTAGCGGCGCGAGGTGGGAGGATTCTTACTGGCTGGGATGTTCCAGCTTGTCGAGCCGATGATTGAGGTTGTCGAGATCGGCGTCATGGATTTCGATGATCCGGCCCATGCGGTTCATGGTGTCCATTACCTGACCGACGCGCTGCTCGTTGCGGTTCATCGAATCCACCATTTGAGCGACGCGCTGCTCGTTGTCTCTGTGCAAAGACGCAATCAGTTCAACGGATTGGGTTAGGGCTTCAAGGCGTTCGTCTATTGTCACGGCTACCTGCTATTCTACCGCGCCCGTGGCCCGACAGCATGCCCGGCGAGCGCTACCTATCCTCTCATCCCTACCTGGTCACATTCACCCATCTCCGGTTGCTTCTTTGTAACGGAAGTTTCATAATAGGCCCCATCGCTGTTTTTGTCGGTCGCCAGACCGCGTGGGTATAGTGTTCCCTGGCGGCCTGGAGGCCTCATGTCCCGCATCGTTCGCTGTTCGNNTCTGTCTGCAGGAAATTTTCTTCGGGCCTTATTTCTGCGCGGAACAAACCACCCGCTGGTACGATCTTACCGAGCCCATTCCCGATGGCCCCACCATCCGGCTCATGCAGGATCTGGCGCGCGAGCTCCACGTCGCCCTGATCGTTCCCATTTACGAGGTGGAACAGGAAGGCGTCTATTACAACACCGCCGCTGTCATCCACAACGACGGCTCCTTCCTCGGCAAGTACCGCAAAACTCATATCCCGCATGTCGCTCCCGGCTTCTGGGAGAAATTCTATTTCCGCCCCGGCAACCTCGGCTATCCTGTTTTCGACCTCGGCTTCGTCAAGATCGGCGTCTACATCTGCTACGACCGCCACTTCCCGGAGGGCGCTCGCGCCCTCGGCCTGAACGGCGCCGAGATCGTCTTCAACCCATCGGCAACCGTCGCCGGGCTCAGCGAGTACCTCTGGAAGCTGGAACAACCGGCGCACGCCGTGGCCAACGGCTACTTCATCGCCGCCATCAATCGAGTGGGAGTCGAGGCCCCCTGGAACATCGGTGAATTCTACGGCTCCAGCTATTTCTGTGATCCCCGCGGCCGCATCTTCGCACAGGCTTCGCGCGACAAGGACGAAGTCCTCACCGCCGACGTCGATCTCGACATGATCTCCGAAGTCCGCAAGACGTGGCAGTTCTTCCGCGACCGACGTCCCGACATGTACGCATCTCTCGTAAAGGCCTGATCCATGACAAAAGACGAAATCATTCTAGCCAATAAGGAATATCTGTTTCCGGCGGTATTTCACTACTTCAAGGAGCCGCTCGTCGTAGCGCGTGCCAAGGATCAATACGTCTGGGACGCCGACGGCAATCAGTACCTGGATTTCCTGGGAGGCATCGTCACCGTCAGCGTGGGCCACTGCAACGAGGAGGTCAACGCCAAGGTCCACCGCCAGATGGACACCCTGCAACACGTTTCCACCGTCTACGCCAACGAACCGCAAGCCGTTCTGGCCAAAAAGATCGCGTCGCTCACGCCCCAGGGCAAGCTCACCAAATCGTTCTTCACCAACAGCGGCACCGAAGCCAACGAGACCGCCATCCTGGCGGCGCGCTGCTATACCGGCAGCACGGAGATTGTCGCGCTGCGCCATTCCTACCACGGCCGTTCCGCCCAGGCCATGACGCTCACCGGCCAGGGCGCCTGGCGCATCGGGCCCACCAGCGCAGGGGTCGTTCACGCGCACAACGCTTATTGCTACCGCTGCCCCCTCGGCTTGAAATATCCGGATTGCGAAGTGAAATGCGCCGAGGACATGGAGGACCTGATCCGCAGTTCCACCAGCGGCCGCATCGCCGGCTTCATCGGCGAGCCCATTCAGGGTGTGGCCGGATTCGTCACGCCGCCCAAGGAATACTTCAAGATCGTCGAACGCATCGTGCGCAACCACGGCGGCATCTTCATCAGCGACGAAGTGCAGACCGGTTGGGGCCGCACCGGAAACAAGTGGTTTGGCATCGAGCACTGGGGGGTGACGCCCGACATCATGACCGGCGCCAAGGGCCTCGGCAACGGCAGCCCCATCGGCCTCACGGTCGCGCGGCCGGAAGTCGCCGATTCCGTCAAGGGCCTCACCATCTCCACCTTCGGCGGCAATCCGGTCACCTCCACCGCTGCCAAGGCCGTCATCGATTACATTGAGGACCACCGCCTGCCCGTCAACTGCGCCGAGACCGGCGCCTACCTCCGAGGCCGCCTCGAAGAGCTACAGGGGAAACACGAGATCATCGGTGAAGTGCGCGGCATGGGCCTGTTGCAGGCCATCGAACTGGTGGAAGACCGCCAGACCAAAGTGCCCGCCACCGCCGCCACCGCCCAGGCCATGGAAGCCGCGCGTGAGAACGGCCTGCTGCTCGGCAAGGGCGGCATGTACGGAAACGTGCTGCGCTTTTCGCCGCCCATGAACATCGGCCGCTCCGACGTGGACCAGTTTATCGGGATGCTCGACAAAGCCCTAGCCACTGTCGGTGCGGCGATAGCCGGAGGTCGCCGATGAGTCAGCCGGCGCTGCCGGTTCCAGATAACCGGGAGCGCTTTCCGGAGTTGCATCCGGCGCTCGATGCCAACGCCGCACTGGCCGAAGCCAACCGGTGCCTGTTCTGCTTCGACGCGCCCTGCACCGCCGCCTGCCCCACCCACATCGACGTGCCGCGCTTTATCAAGAAGATATCGAGCGGCAACCTGCGGGGCTCCGCACTCACCATTCTGGATGCCAACATACTCGGCCTGAGCTGTTCCCGCGTCTGCCCCGTGGACGTGCTCTGCGAAGGCGCCTGCGTGATGCTTCGCTACAACCAGAAACCCATTGAAATCGGCCGCTTGCAGCGCCACGCCATGGATTATTTCTATGCCCGTAGGACAGGCCTCCCGGCCAGTCCCCCACGGTCAGGAAGATCTGTCGCTTGTGTCGGCGGGGGTCCGGCTTCGCTCGCCTGCGCCGCCGAACTCCGCCGCCGCGGCTACCCCGTCACCATCTTCGATAACCGTCCGCTGCCTGGCGGCCTCAACACCTACGGCATCGCCGAGTACAAGCTGCGGCCCTCCGACAGCCTGCGCGAAGTCGATCTGGTGCGCTCGCTTGGCGTGGAATTCCGCCAGGCCGAAGTGGGCGGCACCGTGTCCCTCGACCAACTGGAAAAGGAATTCGATCTCATCTTCCTGGGCGCCGGCCTGGGCGCCATGGACCGCCTCGGCATTCCCGGCGAGCAATTGCCCGGCGTCATTGATGCGCTCCACTTTATCGAACGCTATAAGACCTTCCCCGGTTTCCAGGTAGGCCGCCGCGTTGTGGTCATCGGCGGCGGCAACACCGCCATCGACGCCGCTAACGCTGCCCGGCGTCTCGGCGCCGAAGAAGTCCACCTCATCTATCGCCGCTCCGAAAAGGAAATGCCCGCCTTCCCCTTCGAGTACCATCACTCCAAGGTCGAAGGCGTCCGCTTCCACTGGCTGGCGCAACCCGTCGAAATCGTCGCGCGGGATGGCCGCGCCGCGGCGGTCAAGTTCGCCGAGACGCGCCTCGAAGAACTCGATGCCAGCGGCCGCCGCCGGGCCACACCCGTCCCGGGCTCTGATTTCGAAGTCGCCTGTGACATGGTGATTCCCGCGCTCGGGCAATCGCGCTTCCTCGCCATCCTCCACGAATCCCGCGGCATCGAGTTGAACCGCGGTTCCATCGCGGTCGATCGTCCCACCGGCCGGACCGCCAACCCGCGTTATTATGCCGGCGGCGATTGCGTCAACGGCGGACGAGAAGTCGTAGACGCCGTGGCCGACGGCAAGCGCGCCGCCCTGGCAATGGCACGGCAACTCGAAGGATCTACCAATGGCTGACCTCACCACGAAATTCGCCGGCATTCGTTCCCCCAACCCCTTTTGGCTGGCTTCCGGTCCCCCTACCAACTGCGGCGAGCAGATCATGCGCGCCTTCGATAAGGGGTGGGGCGGCGCCGTATGGAAGACCATCGGCGACCCCATCGTCAACGTCTCCTCGCGCTATTCTTCGCTCGATTGGAACGGCCAGCGCATGATGGGCCTGAACAATATCGAGCTCATCAGCGACCGCCCCATCGCCGTCAATCTCCGCGAGATTACCGAGGTCAAGAAGCGCTACCCCGCGCACGCCGTGATTGCCTCCCTAATGGTGGAATCGAAGCGCGAGACCTGGCACGACATCGTCAAGCGCACCGAAGACGCCGGCGCCGACGGCCTCGAACTCAACTTCGGCTGTCCCCACGGCATGAGCGAGCGCGGCATGGGCAGCGCCGTCGGGCAGGTGCCCGAGTATGCCTGCATGATTACCGAGTGGGTGAAGGAAGTGGCCCGCACGCCCGTGATCGTCAAGCTCACTCCCAACATCACCGACATCCGCGCGGTGGCGCGCGCCGCCCGCCGCGGCCATGCCGACGCGCTCTCCGCCATCAATACCATCAACTCCATAACCGGCATCGATCTCGACACTCTCACGCCGCGCCCCAACGTGGGTGGCCGCTCCGCGCATGGCGGGTATTGCGGCCCGGCCGTGAAACCTATCGCCCTGCACCTGGTCCAGCAGATCGCTTCCGATCCCGAAGTCGGTCTGCCCATCTCCGGCATCGGCGGCATCTCGGGCTGGCGCGAAGCCGCCGAGTTTATGCTGCTCGGCTGCGGCACCGTGCAAGTCTGCACCGCAGCCATGCGCTACGGCTACCGCATNNTCACCGAGTGGAAGGACCTGGATCTCAACTTCAGGATTGTGGCGCGCATCAACCGAGACACCTGCATCGGCTGCGACCTGTGCTACATCGCCTGTTGGGACGGCGCGCATCAGTGCATCCATCTGGACGGCCACGCGCTGCCGGCCGGCCTCGAAGCCGCCAGCCGCGCCCGTATCTCCACCACGCCCATCGCCAAACTGGACGCCGCCGCGCTACCCCGCGGCGTCACCCCGCCCATCCGCATTCCACGCGTCGACGAAGAGGAATGCGTGGGCTGCAACCTCTGCTGGCTGGTCTGCCCGGTGGAGAATTGCATCACCATGGAGCAAGTGGATACCGGCAAGCCGCCGCAAAGCTGGGCTATGCGCACGGCCTCGCAATAAGGAACCCTATGGCCAATACTCTGATTCGCAACGGCACCGTGGTCACGGCGCACGAAACCAAGGCCGCCGATGTCCTGATCGAAGGCGAGCGCATCAAGGAAGTCCGCGCCGGCATTCCCCCGGACTCCGCCGCCACCATCATCGACGCCGCCGGCATGTACGTGATGCCCGGCGGCATCGACGCCCACACCCACCTCGACATGCCCTTCGGCGGCACCAATTCCGCCGACGATTTCGAAACCGGAACGCGCGCTGCCGCGTTCGGCGGCACCACCTGCATCGTGGACTTCGCCATCCAGGCCCGCGGCACCCGCATGCGCGACGCGCTCGACACCTGGTGGAAAAAGGCCGAAGGCCGTGCCTGCATCGACTACGGCCTCCACATGATCGTCACCGATCTGGGCGCCTGCGGCCTGGAAGACATGGACGACATGGTCAACGAGGGCGTGGCCAGCTTCAAGCTGTTCATGGCCTATCCGAACGTCCTGATGGTGGATGATGCCACCATCTTCAAAGCGCTGTCCCGCACCGCCAAGAACGGCGCGCTCATCTGCATGCACGCCGAAAACGGCAGCGTGATCGATGTCCTCATCGCGCGCGCCCTGGCCGAGGGAAAGACCGCGCCCATTTACCACGCGCTCACGCGCCCGCCACGCGCCGAGTCGGAAGCCGTGCACCGCGCCATCGCCATGGCGGAAATCGCCGGCGTGCCCGTCTACATCGTCCACCTCACTTCGGAGGACGCGCTCCATGAAGTGCGCGAGGCCCGCGACCGCGGCCTTCCGGCCTTCGCCGAAACCTGCCCGCAATACCTGTTGCTCTCCATCGAGGAACTCGAGCGCCCCAATTTCGAAGGCGCCAAGTATGTCTTCACGCCTCCCCTGCGTCCCAAAGAGCACCAGCCCAAACTCTGGGACGGCCTGAAGCACGACCATCTGCAAGTGGTCTCTACCGACCATTGCCCCTTCTGCTTCGCGGACCAGAAGATTCTCGGCAAAGACGATTTCACCAAAATTCCCAACGGCGGCCCGGGCATCGAGAACCGCCTGCAATTGATCCATCACTACGGCGTCAACTCCGGCAAGCTCTCGCTCAACCGCTTCGTCGAGATCACTTCCACGGCGCCGGCCCGCATCTTCGGCATGTATCCGCGAAAAGGCGAAATCGCCCCCGGCAGCGATGCCGACCTGGTGATCTGGGACCCCAACGCCGCCTACACCATTAGCGCCAAGACCCATCACATGCGCGTCGATTACTCCATGTTCGAAGGCTTCGCGTGCCGCGGCAACGCCCGCACCGTGCTTTCGCGCGGCGAAGTCATCGTGGACGGCAACCGCTTCCTCGGCAAGCCAGGCCGCGGCCGCTACCTCAAACGCGCCGCCCGCGGAGGCGCCTGGAAGTGACCCATCTTGTGGAGCGGGCAGCCGTGGTCGCCTTGATGGGGCTGGTGGTCCCACCGCTCCGCCGGCTATACGATTATGCTTGGTTTATAGGCTTCGGCGTATTGGGCGCCGTCTACGTATTACTGATGCAGCGCGCCGAGGCGCCTGCCTGGGAGGCTGAAGGATGACTGCTACAGATCCGACCATTTCATTGGTCTCTTTTTACATCAACGGTAAGTGGGAACGGCCGGGCGGCCGCTCCGGCGGCACCGTCATAAACCCCGCCACCGGAGGCCTGCTGGCGGAAGTGCCGTACGCCGAAGAGGGCGATATCGATAGAGCCGTCCGCGCCGCGCACGAGGCCTTCCTTCAGTGGCGCGAAGTCCCGGTGGTCGAGCGCGTCCAGGTTCTCTATCGCTACAAAGCTCTGCTCGACAAGCACACCGCCGATCTCGCCAACGTCCTCACGCGCGAAAACGGCAAGACCGCCGACGACTCCAAGATGGAAGTGCGCCGCGCCATCCAGATGGTGGAAATGGCCTGCGGCATGCCCTCCCTCATGATGGGCGATTCGCTCAACGACGTCGCCGCCGGCATCGATTGCAAGACCATTCGCCAGCCCATCGGCGTCTGCGCCGGCATCACGCCGTTCAA